>NZ_LR025085.1:0-300000 GCF_900560745.1 Buchnera aphidicola (Cinara strobi)
ATATATATATAAAAAAATATATATATATATATATAAAAATATATATATATATATATAAAAATATATATATATATATATAAAAATATATTGAAAGGAAAAAAAAAATGGTTTTTTATGAAAAATTTGATATTATTGTAATTGGAGCTGGGCATGCTGGTACAGAAGCAGCGTCTGCTTCTTCAAGAATGGGTCAAAAAACTTTGTTAATAACACAAAAAATAAGTACTATTGGGAGATTGTCATGCAACCCTGCTATAGGCGGATTAGGGAAAAGCCAGTTAGTAAAAGAAGTAGATGCTATGGGAGGATTGATGGCAAGAGCTACTGATTATTCTGGAATTCAATTTCGAATATTGAATTCTAAAAAAGGAGCTGCAGTTCAATCTACTCGTGCACAAACAGATAGAAAACTATATCAAAAAACCATTCAAAAATTTTTAAATAAACAAAAAAATTTAAAAATTATTGAAGCGGAAGTATCTAGTTTGATTATTAAAAAAGAAAAAGTTTATGGTGTTCGTTTACTGAATAAAATTTCTTTTAATAGTAAAACAGTTATATTAACTGCTGGGACTTTTTTAAATGGTTGTATGTATATTGGCCCCGATGTTTCTTTTGGTGGCAGAAGAGGAGATAAAACTTCATTATTATTAGCCGAGTATTTGAAACATTTTTCATTTCGTATAGGAAGATTAAAAACTGGAACCCCCCCTAGATTGCAGTTAAAAACAATCAATCTAGATATTTTAGAAAAACAATGGGGAGATCATCCTACTCCTTTTTTTTCTTTTTGGAGTAGTACTGCGAAACATCCAAAACAAGTTCCCTGTTATATTACGTATACAAATGTAAATACACATAATTGTATAAAAAACAATTTAAATAAAAGTCCGCTATACAGTGGCCTGATTAAAGGAGTTGGTCCTAGATATTGCCCTTCAATTGAAGATAAAGTAATTCGTTTTTCTGACAAAAAACGTCATCAAATATTTTTAGAACCAGAAGGTCTTGATAGTGATGTAATTTACCCTAATGGTATATCAACTAGTTTACCTGAATTAGTTCAAAAAGAAATTGTGCATTCCATTAAAGGTTTAGAGAAAGCTAAAATTATTCACCCTGGATATGCTGTCGAATATGATTATTTCGATCCTAGAGATTTAAAAATGACATTAGAATCTAAAATTATTAAAAATTTATTTTTAGCAGGTCAAATAAACGGGACAACGGGTTATGAAGAAGCGGCCGCTCAAGGTTTAATTGCTGGAATAAATTCTGCTTTATTGTGTCAAAAAAAAAAATTTTGGTTTCCAAAAAGAAATGAAGCATATATTGGAGTTTTAATAGATGATTTATGTAATAAAGGAACTACAGAACCTTACAGAATGTTTACAGCACGAGCTGAATATCGATTGTTGTTAAGAGAAAATAATGCTGATGAACGTTTAACTGAAATAGCTTATAAATTAGGATTAATCAATAATCAGAAATGGGATATTTTTTCTAAAAAAAAAAAACAATTTACTGTAGAACATAGTCGTTTAAAAAAAATTCAAATTTCTACAAAACTATTTGATTCTTTTTGTAAAAAAAAAAAATATTCTATTAACTTAAAAAATAATTGTACTGCATTTGACTTACTACGTAAGCCAGAAATAAATTACTCTTTTTTAATGAAATTTCTTGATTCTTATTTACCGAATAATCAACCTCTTCTAGATCAAAAAATAATTGAAGAAATAGAAGTGTGTAGTAAATACTCAGGATACATTAAACGTCAAAATAAAGAAATAGAAAAAAATATGCGTTATGAAAATATATCGTTATCAAGAATAGATGATTATAATAGTATTTATGGTTTATCTAATGAAGTCATAGCAAAATTAAATTATTATCGCCCAGAGTCATTAGGTCAAGCATCTCGTATTTCAGGAATTACACCAGTTGCAATTTCTATTTTACTTATTTTTTTAAAAAAAAAAAATATTAATTTTTAATAAATATTTTTATATTTCTATACTTTTAGGCAGGCTCCATCTATATTTTTCCTGCCAATTTTTAAATAAAAAAAAATATTTTTTAATTTTTCATTAAAATTTAAATATCAATATTTTTTGCATATAAAGCATTATTTTTAATAAACTTCCTTCTAGGTTCAACTGAATCCCCCATCAATGTACTAAATAAATTATTAGCTGAAACAGCATCATCCATAGTAATCTGTAACATTTTTCTTGTTTTAGGATTCATGGTAGTTGTCCATAATTGTTCCGGATTCATTTCCCCTAACCCTTTATATCTTTGTATAATCATTAATTTTTTTGTTTCTTTTATTAAGAAAAAAATAATTTGATCTAAATTTTTAAATATAAATTTTTTTTTGTTAAATTGTATAATTGCACTATTTTTAATCATATAACGAATTTTTTTTGAAAATTCAAGAAATTTTTTATATGTCTGTGTTTCTAAAAAATTACTGTTAAAATGATACGAACAAAAAATTTTTTTATCACTTATATTTAATACTGGTTCATAATTTTCTTTATTTTTTTTAATATAATAAGAATATATTTTGACATTTTTTAAAAAATTTTTTTTATTTAAATTTTTTGTTAATTCTTTTATCCATTTTTTTACTAAAATTTTATTTTTTAAATTTTTTAATGGAGTTATATAAATCATTATTTTATAAATAAATTTTGGAATTTTATTTTTTTTTAAAAAAAGTATTTTTTTTATTTTTATATATTCATTTATTATCAAAGAAAGCGGTTCTTTTTGTTTTTTTGGATTTTTATAAAATATATAACTATTTTTTTTTATTAATTTATATTTATATTGATGCAGTTCTTTTGAATCTGTAAAATATTTTTCTGTTTTACCTTTTTTAATTTTATATAATGGAGGTTGCGCAATATAAATATGTCCTTTTTCTATAATTTCAGGCATTTGTCGAAAAAAAAATGTTAATAACAGTGTTCTAATATGAAGCCCGTCTACATCAGCATCAGTCATTATAATTATATAATGATATCGTAATTTATTTATGTTATATTCATCTTTTCCAAAACCACACCCTAAAGCTGTAATTAAAGTAATTAGTTCTGGTGAATTGACAATTTTTTCAAATCGTGCTTTTTCTATGTTTAGTATTTTACCCTTTAGAGGTAATATTGCTTGATTCTTTCTATTCCTTCCCTGTTTAGCAGACCCTCCAGCTGAATCCCCTTCGACAAGGTAAATTTCTGATAATATAGGATCCTTTTCTTGACAATCGGATAATTTCCCTGGTAAATTAGTATTCTCTAAAGTTCCTTTTTTACGTGTAATTTCTCTTGCTTTTTTTGCAGCTTCTCGAGATTGAGCTGATTGAATTACTTTAGCTATAATTGTTTTTGCATCTTTTGGATTCTCTAATAAAAAATCCATTAAATATTCGTTTAATAAGGTTTCTACGACTGATTTTACTTCTGAAGATACTAATTTTTCTTTTGTTTGAGAAGAAAATTTAGGATTAAACATTTTAATTGATATTAACGCAGTTAATCCTTCTCGGGCATCATCCCCAGTAATCGTAATTTTGTTTTTTTTACTTGATAGCTCTCGATCAGAAAAATAATTTAAAGTTCTTGTTAAAGCTGCACGAAAACCTGATAAATGACTTCCTCCATCTTGTTGTGGAACGTTATTTGTAAAGCAAAGTATTTTTTCCTGAAAGGTAGCATTCCATTGCATAGCAATATTAACTTCAATATTTTTTTTTCTCTGTTGAAAAATAAATATTTTGTTATGTATTATTTTCTTATTTCTATTAATAAATTTAATAAATGATTTTATTCCACCTTTATGGAAATATTTAAATGTTGTTTTATTTTTTATATCTTTTAATTTGATTAATAAATTAGAATTTAAAAATGATAATTCTTTTAATCTTTTTTTTAAAATATTACATTGAAAAATATTTTTATTAATAAATATTTTTTTATTAGGCCAAAATCGAATTTTTGTTCCTTTTTTTTGAGTAGAACCAATACAAATTAAAGATTTCTTAGGATTTCCATTAAAATATGTTTGTGTATATTTTTTTTTATCTCGATAAATATATAGTTTTAGTTTCTCTGACAAAGCATTTACTACTGAAATACCTACACCATGTAATCCCCCTGATACTTTATAAGATTGATCATCAAATTTACCGCCGGCATGTAATACTGTCATGATAACTTCTGCTGCAGATATTCCAGCTTCGGGATGAATGTCAACTGGTATCCCTCTTCCATTATCTTTTATAGAAACTGAATTGTCTTGATGTATTTTTACAATAATGCAATCACAATATCCTGCTAACGCTTCATCTATAGCGTTATCTACAACTTCAAATACCATATGATGTAATCCAGTACCATCATCGGTATCTCCGATGTACATCCCGGGTCTCTTCCTGACTGCATCTAATCCTTTTAATATTTTTATATTAGATGAGGTGTATAAATTTGACATTTTTTTTCCTGTATTATTGAACAATTTTTAAAATACTTGTTTTATAAATAATTTATTTTATTTTAAAATATTATTTATTTAAATAATATTCATATCTTTATATATAAAATATATAAAAAAAATTTTATAATTTCAAAGGCATGATTATGTATAATATCTCTTTTTTCATTTCAGATTGAATTTGAATACATGAGATTGGTATGTTAAATATAAAATTAATTAAATTAATATTTAGAGCATTTAAAACATCAAGTAGATAAAAAACATTAATAAAAAATGATATTTTTTCATATTTATTATTAATATAAAATGAATCGCTAGATTCTTCATCTTCTTGGTTTTTAGATTTTATTGTTAATTGATTTTTTGAAAATTCTAAATAAACTCCTTTAAAGGTAGTATTACATAAAACAGATATCTTTAATAACGATTCTCTTAATTTTTCTCTTGGAACTAATATGCGGTGTGTAGATTGGCTTAAAATGACATCCTTATAGTTTGGAAAATTTCCATGCAATAATTTTGTTGTAAGTAATATATTATGTAATTTAAAAGAAGCATAGTTTTTTTTAATTTTTATTTGTATGTCTTTATTTTTAGATAGTTCTAATAATTTATGTATTTCCAATATACTTTTTTTACTAACAATAATATTAAAGTAGGTTATATTTAACTGTAATGGTGTTTTATACATAGATAATCTATGCCCATCTGTTGTGACTCCATATAAAAAATTATCTTGGTATTCAATTAATATTCCATTTAAAGAAGTTCTGATATCATTATTAGCTATTGAAAAGTAAACAGATAGAATCATTTCTTTTAAAATCTTTTGAGAGATAGAAAATTTTTTAATACTACAAAATTTTTTAAAAATAGGAAATTTAGTATTTTTAATCAAATTTATTTTAAATAAGCTTTTTTTTACTTTAATATAAATTTGTTTATTAATTACCCGAAAATATAATTCTTCATTATTAGATATATTTCGACAAATATTAAGTATTTTTTTCCCGGAAACGATAATACGCCCTGGATTATATAAAATAAATAATTTTTTTTTTATATATGCGTTTAATTCAATATCTAGGTTAGAACTAGTTAATTTTAATACTTTTTCATTAATTTTTATTATTATATTTTCTAGTATTGGAAATACTACATTTTTTGTAATAATTCTATTAATTTTTTTTAAAGGATCTAGAAAATCGTTTTTTTTTATTTTGAATTCCATATTTTTACGAATTTAATTGGTTTAATAAATATATAAAATCATTATAGATTTTATTTTTTTTTTTTTTAAGTTGATGTATTTTTTTATAAGCATGTAATGCTGTTGTATGGTCTTTTTTTCCAAAAGCTACCCCTATATCAGAAAAACTATAGTTAGTTATTTTTTTTATTAATGCCATCGCTATTTGTCTAGGTTGAACAATAAATCGAGATCTTTTTTTTGAAATCATTTCTTTAACTGTAATATTAAAATATTCAGCAACTGTTTTTTGAATTAGTATAATTCCTATATTTTTTTTTTTTTTTCTAAAAACTTTTTTTAAAGTTTTTTTAACTAATTCTATAGTAATTGTTTTTTTAGTAAACAATGCTGTAATTTGAATTTTTTTTAGAATTCCTTCTAATTCTCTAATATTAGAATGAAGTTGTTGAGCAATGAATTTTGCTACTTCATAAGATAAATTAATTTTATTTTCAACTGCTTTTTGTAAGAGAATATTAATTCTAGCATTTAATTCAGGGGGATCAATTGAAATTGTTAACCCCCATTTGAATCTAGATTTTAAATTTTCAGCAATTCCTTTAATACGATTTGGGCAACAATTAGCTGTTAAAACAATTTTTTGTTCTTTGTTAAATAAAGCATTAAAAGTATTAAATAATTCTTCTTGTGAATGTTTTTTATTTGAAAAGAACTGAATATCGTCTAATAGTAAAACATCGATAGAACGATAATAATTCTTAAATTTTTCAATAGATTTGTTTTTTAATGAATTAACCATATTTTGAATAAAATCTTCTGCATGAATATAAATTACTTTTTTTTTTTTATTTTCAATTAATATTTTATTTCCAATAGCATGAAGTAAATGTGTCTTTCCTAATCCTGTATTACTATATAAAAACAGTGGATTGTAGAAATTTTTGAAATTATTTGTAAAAACATAAGAGGAATAACGAGCTAATTGATTTGATTTTCCTTCAATAAAATTATGAAATTGATATTTTTTATTAATTCCAGTATATAAGTATGTAGGTATGTTTAATATTTTTTTTTTTGATGTTACTTCATCTTCTGTTTTTTTTTTCGCTATTTGATTATATAAAAATTGATTATTTTTTATAAATTTGAAATCTTTATTTATTACTTGTAGTATAATAAATGGTGGGTTGTGATCACAAATTCTATATAATAATTCTTTAAAATTTTTAATATATTGATTTTTAACCCATTGTAATACAAAATTGTTTGGTGCATATAAACTAATTATATTATTTCTTATTACAGCTTTTAATGGTAAAATCCACATACTGAACTCTTTAGGTGATAATTGTAATTTTAAATGCATTAAACATTTTTTCCAAATTGACAATGACATATCATTGATTTCCTTGAAAAAATTGAGTTTTTTAATTTTAGTTTTAAGTAAAAAAAAGAATTATATTTATATTTTTGTATTATTTATTAAAATAAATATAAATACAATTTTTTAAGAAATAAATAAATTTATTAATATATTTTTAAATATAATAAAACAATATAGTATATTATTTTTGTTTAAATAAATCACTGTATAAATTCTTCAATAACAGTGGTATATTTTTACATTTGAATTGATACAAATAAATTAATAATTAATTTTATTAATTTTATAATAAATATATAGTTTAAATTTTAAAAAGGAAATATTTAATATGAAACGTACTTTTCAGCCTTCTAATATTAAACGTAATCGTACTCATGGTTTTCGTTTGAGAATGTCGTCTAAAAGTGGTCGTAAAATTTTATCAAATCGGCGTTCTAAATTACGTTCCTGTTTGTGCGTTTAAGTATTTAATAATATTATTTTATGTCTCGGTATTTTTTTAAAAAAAAATTACGTTTATTTACTTGCGCCTCATTGAATTCTATATACAATAAAAAGTATTTAATTAATACAAAAGAATTTACTGTTTTATTATATTCTAGAGGATTAAATTTTCCTCGATTAGGAGTTTCTATTTCAAAAAAAAATATCAAAAAATCACATAATCGAAACAGAATTAAACGTCTTATTAAGGAAAGTTTTCGTTTATTTCAACATGATCTAATTTGCATGGATTTTTTCTTTATTTTAAAAAAAAATATACATAAATTAAACAATAAAATTATTTTTTGTCTTTTACAGAATTTTTGGTATTTGGTAAATAAAAAATATTTTTATATAAAAAAATAGATTTTAATACTATATTTTTTTGATCTTAATGTATTAAGATTTATTAATTTAAATTAATAAGGAAATCTAATAAAGTATTGAAACGTAATTTTTATGTTATTCTAATGTAGATGATTTTTTTTTAATACAATATTTTTAGTATAAATATTATAATTTATATTCGACAATACGATAGTTCAGTGATTAATTATATAAAATTCTAAGATAATGTAATTTTTAAAAATTAATTCTATTATTAATGTGATTGATAATTTATTTTTTTTGAATATCTGCTTATTTAGCAAGCATACTGAATAATTAAATTTATTGGTATGTAAAATAATTTAATTAACTGATTGTTATTTTTTTGAAAAAAAGTTTTCAATATAATTGAATCCTCTTTATTAATAAAACTTTTTAGAAACATACTGAAAATAGTAATATTTTCAAAAAAAATTTAAGTAATTTTTTAAATATTACAGTATTTTAGAAAATTAATTTATTCAGTAATGTAATGAAGTATGAAAAGTATAATTTTATTTTTTAAGTCGCATGAAACATATAATCATTAATACTGATAAAGAGGTTGAGCTTCTATGTTAAAACAGTACTTTTTAACTTTTTGGATTTCAGATTTTTTTAAAAAATATATATTTTATTCTAATGATTCAAGTAACACTACTTCTCCTATTAGTTTTATATCTCGTATTTATCATTTTTTTTTACATTCATGTTTAAATAATTATTCTAATTTATCAGTTAGATTTAACATAAAAAATCAACTCTCTAATGTTATTAGATTTTTATATTTAGCAATGGATTATGGATGGCTATTTTTTTTTGTACGCCCTTTATTTATAATTTTAACTTTTTTTCACACTTATTTACATAATTGGGGAATATCTATTATTTGTGTGACAATTTTTATTAAAATTTTACTGTATCCGTTAACTAAAATTCAGTATATGTCAATGTTAGATATGAAAAAAATTCAATTAAAAGTTAAAAAAATTAAAGATCAGTTTAATGAAAATGATGAACAAGTTAATCAAAAAATTTTAAAATTATATCAATCTAAAAAAATTAATCCCTTTTATAGTTTGGCTTCAATGTTAATTCAAGCTCCAATATTTTTGTCTTTTTATTATGTTTTAAAACATGCAACTGAGTTACGTCAAGCACCATTTTGTTTATGGATTAAAGATTTATCAAGTTATGACCCTTATTATGTTTTACCATTTTTAATGGGATTAAGTATGTTTTTTATACAGTATTATGAATTAAAAGATCATGATTCTAGTATTAAAAAAAATCTTCTTTATATGGCTCCAATGTTATTTTCTATATTTTTTATTTGGTTTCCCTCAGGTCTTGTTTTGTATTATATTACTAGCAATATTTGTACTTTATTTCAGTATTTTTTTATACGTGAGTCTATTTCCAATAATTCGACATCATAATATCTATTTTATAAAAAAATAACTGATTGTTAAAATATTATTATAAATATAATTTTTATAATTACGGATTTAAATATATGATAATGTTTTACGAAACAATTGTGGCTCCTATTACTGCTATGAGTAGATCGGGTGTTGGAATTATACGAATTTCTGGTCCGGCTGTTTTAAAAATAATTAATGTTTTTTTTAAAATTTCAATGAAAGCAAGATTTGCGCACTATGTTTCTTTTTTAGATTTTAATGGAGATGTTATTGATAAGGGAATTGCTGTATTTTTTCCTAGTCCCCAGTCTTTTACTGGGGAAGATGTATTGGAATTTCAGGGTCATGGAAATCCAATTTTAATGGATTTATTAATTCAAAATATTGTTTTAATTAAAAACGTTCGTATTGCTAAACCGGGAGAATTTTCAGAACGAGCTTTTTTAAATCAAAAAATAGATTTAATTCAAGCAGAAGCAATTAGTGATTTAATTAATTCTCAATCTAAATTATCTATCGAAGCATCTTTACGATCTTTAAGTGGTAATTTTTCTAAAAAAATAAATTCTATTATCAAAAAATTAAAGGAGATTTATTCTAGAATTGAAGGGTATATTAATTTTCCAGATGAAATAAATAATCCAACTATATTGAAAGATATAGAAAAATATTTAATACAGATTATTACATTAATTAAAAATTTAATTGATACAGCACGTAAAAGCGATTTCTTAAATAAAGGTATCAAAGCTGTTATTGCAGGGCCTCCAAATGTAGGAAAATCTAGTTTATTTAATTATTTAGTTAATCAAACAGCATCTATTGTTACCGATATCCCCGGGACAACTCGTGATGTAATACGACAAACTATATTGGTTAATGGAATTCGTTTTGAGCTTTTAGATACTGCTGGGTTGCGCGAAAGTGAAAATATTGTTGAAATTATTGGAATAAAATTAGCAAAAAAAAATATACATTCCTGTGATCATATTTTTTTAATATTAGATATTACTCAAGATCAAATTTTTAACAATCAATTAGTAAAAAAATATATAAATAATTTAAAAGATAATCAAAGTATTACTATTATTTTTAATAAAATTGATTTAATTAATCAAACTCCATCTGTAAAAATGATTTATAAAAAACATTTTTGTATTCTTCTATCAATTCAAAAAAAATTGGGTCTTGATTTTTTAAAAAACCACATTAATAAAATATCAGTTAAATGTAATAATATTGAAGGTATTTTTTTAGCAAGGAGAAGGCATTTATTAGCTTTAAAAAAATCTTTAAAATATTTAATAAGTGGTTATAAAAAATGGAATTTAAACTCATGTCTTGAATTTTTATCAGATAATCTTCGTTTAGCAATAGAAGAATTATCTATTATAACTGGAAAATTAAGTTCAGAAGATTTATTGAACAAAATTTTTTCTGATTTTTGTATTGGTAAATAAATTTTTATTTTTTTATTTTTTCTCATCCTGGTATGATAGCTATGCCCGGAGGCGGAATTGAACCACCGACACGGGGATTTTCAGTCCCCTGCTCTACCGACTGAGCTATCCGGGCAATTGAATTATTAAACATTAAAATTATATTTTTGTCAACTTTTTTAATTTTTTAATTTTTTTTGAGATAAAAAAAATAATTTTATAATTATTTATTTTAAAAATTTTTAAAGTATTTGTATGAAAAGTTGTTTTTACTGTTTTAGTATTAATTATTTATTTAGTTATTTTGATTTTTTAAACAAAAATATTCTAAAAGAATTGAATAAAAATTTATTTTCCCCCTTGAAATTCTTTATTTAGGTCCATATATTCTTACAAGATAAGAACATATTTGAAATAATTATCTCTTATTTATTAATGTAAAATATGTGATTAAATTATATTTGAAGAGGATCATAATATGAAGCTTCGTCCATTGCATGATAGAGTAATCGTAAAACGAAATGAAGCAGAATTAAAATCAGCTGGAGGAATTGTTTTAACTGGTTCTGCAGCTGGTAAATCTACTCGAGGAATAGTTTTATCTACTGGTAATGGTCGGATTTTAGAGAATGGAACTATAAAACCATTAGATGTAAAGGTTGGAGATGTTGTAATTTTTAATGAAGGATATGGAGCAAAAACTGAAACAATTGATAATGAAGAAGTTTTGATTCTTACAGAGAGTGATATTCTAGCAGTTATAGAAGAATAATACATAACTGTATTTTTTTTGATTTAAAACTTTTAGAGGACATCCATAATGACAGCAAAAGATGTAAAATTTGGAAACGAAGCGCGAATTAAAATGCTTCAAGGAGTTAATGTATTAGCAGACGCTGTAAAAGTAACATTAGGTCCTAAAGGAAGAAATGTTGTTTTAGATAAATCTTTTGGCCCACCTAGTATTACTAAAGATGGCGTATCAGTGGCTAGAGAAATTGAATTAGAAGATAAATTTGAAAATATGGGTGCACAGATGGTTAAAGAAGTAGCATCTAAAGCAAATGATGCTGCTGGTGATGGAACAACTACTGCGACTTTATTAGCTCAATCAATAGTGAATGAAGGGTTAAAAGCAGTTGCTGCTGGAATGAATCCAATGGATTTAAAACGTGGAATTGATAAAGCAGTTATTAATGCTGTAGAAGAATTAAAAAAATTATCTGTTCCTTGTTCAGATTCAAAAGCAATTACACAAGTTGGAACTATTTCTGCAAATGCAGATGAAAAAGTTGGTAGTTTGATAGCAGAAGCTATGGAAAAAGTAGGAAATGATGGTGTTATTACTGTTGAAGAAGGAACAGGATTACAAAATGAGTTAGAAGTTGTTAAAGGAATGCAATTTGATAGAGGGTATCTGTCCCCATATTTTATTAATAAACCAGAAACTGGATTAGTCGAATTAGATAATCCATATATTTTAATGGCAGATAAAAAAATTTCTAATATTCGAGAGTTACTTCCAATTTTAGAAGCTGTAGCAAAATCTAGTAAACCATTATTAATTATTTCTGAAGATTTAGAAGGTGAAGCTTTAGCGACATTAGTAGTGAATTCAATGAGAGGAATTGTTAAAGTCTCTGCAGTCAAGGCTCCAGGTTTTGGAGATCGTAGAAAAGCAATGTTACAAGACATTTCTATTCTAACTGGAGGATCAGTAATATCTGAAGAATTAGCAATGGAGTTAGAGAAATCCTCTTTGGAAGATTTAGGTCAAGCAAAACGTGTAGTTATTAATAAAGATTCAACTACCATTATTGGTGGTAATGGAAACAAAAATTCTATTAAGTGTCGAATTAATCAAATTAAACAAGAAATACATGAAGCAACATCAGATTATGACAAAGAAAAATTAAATGAACGTTTAGCTAAATTATCTGGTGGTGTGGCCGTTCTTAAAGTTGGAGCTGCTACTGAAGTAGAGATGAAAGAAAAAAAAGCTCGAGTTGAAGACGCTTTACATGCAACAAGAGCAGCTGTAGAAGAAGGGGTAGTTCCAGGAGGGGGAGTTGCTTTAGTGCGCGTAGCTGAAAAAATATCCCGTTTAAATGGACAAAATGAAGATCAGAATGTTGGGATACGCGTTGCATTACGAGCTATGGAAGCTCCTTTACGTCAAATTGTTGCAAATTCCGGAGAAGAGCCATCGGTTGTAACTAATAATGTAAAAGACGGACGTGGTAATTATGGTTATAATGCTGCTACTGATGAGTATGGGGATATGATATCTTTTGGTATTTTAGATCCAACTAAAGTTACTCGATCTGCATTACAATATGCAGCTTCTGTTGCTGGATTAATGATTACAACAGAATGCATGGTAACAGATTTATCTAAAGATGAAAAATCTTCATCTGATTTAAACACTTCACCAGGTAGTGGAATGGGCGGAGGAATGGGTGGAATGATGTAATCGCATCATTTTTTTGATTTCTAGTTTAGATAAATTTTACGTTATTGTTGACAAATAATTAATTATTTATTAATTTTGTCATATTTTTGACGGTCTCCTTGTTCTCTTGACAAGATAATATTGAGAACAAGGGGTTGTTTTATTTTTATAATTTAATAGTATATTTTGAGATATTCATTATGTCTACATATAGTGGAAACTCCTTAAAATCAGGATTAAAAATTTTAATTGATTGCCAACCATATGAAGTGCAATACAGCGAATTTATAAAACCAGGAAAAGGACAAGCTTTTGTTAGAATTAAACTAAAACAATTATTAACTGGAAAGTTATTGTGTAAAACAGTAAAAGCAACTGATATTTTTTATTCGACCGATATTGTTGAAGTTCATGCTGCATATCTATATAATAACGGGATAACTTGGTTTTTTATGAATAAAAAAAGTTTTGAACATATTCACGTTTCTAAAAAGTATTTGTCTAATTTCTATAAATGGATAACAATATTTTCCAATTGTATTATTACTTTATGGAATAATTCTCCTATTTCTGTAAGTATAGATAATTTTATAGAATTAAAAGTATGTAATACAGAAGCGGCTGTAAAAGGAGATACTGTTAATACATCTAATAAACTTGTTACTTTAGAAACTGGGGCAACAATACGCGTTCCTCTATTTATAAAAATAGGAGATTATGTTAAAATAGATACACGTACTGAGAGATATGTATCACGTGTTATTAAATAATATTTTTAATTATTTATTAAAAATATCTTTAATATTCATTTCCACGTATATTTTTTCTATAACTATTCCATCCAAATGTTAGCCATAAACTATTTCCAAGTCTCATGCGATCTATTACTCGTTCTCCCAATAAAATTTTTAACCTTCTGTGACTTAAATTAGATAATATTCCGGTAGATTTTTTAGATGATGATCGTCTGTCTATAATTTGATTAATAATAATTTTTTCATATCGTGACTCTAATTGCATTCCAATTTCATCAATCATTAGCAAATCAACTGTGCTTAAATTATTTAATAATCTTTCTTCAGTCATTATTTTAGAAGACTGATTGAACGTACTTTTAATATTTGACATTAAATCTGCTACAGTAATAATTAGAACGCTATTTCCTTGTAATATTAAGTAATTTCCAATAGCTGAAGCTAAATGGTTTTTTCCTGTTCCAGGGCGACCTGAAAATATAAAACTAGCAATGTTATTTTTAAAATTTTCAGCATATCTACGAGCAGCATTTAAAACTCTTCTCTGTCCTTCATGATGTATATTATAATTTTCAAAAGAACAATTCATATATAATTCTCTTATACCTGATCGACCTAATATTTTTTGCATTTTCATTGCTTTGTTTTTTTGTATAATAGATTCTGAATATTTTTCCCCTTGAGCTTGATTCCACTTCAACAGTTCTTGAGCATTATAAAACTTAGGTTGTACATATACTGGCATGATTTTTTTGAGTTTATTAAAAAAATTATTCATTTTATATTATTTTTTAAAAGTAATTGTTTTTACAGCATAAATTTCAAAAATATGAATTATTTATTGTAATCGTTGATTAATGATGTTAAGTTTAATTTAACTATATAAATTTTAACTGATAAGTTTTAATACACTAATTTATTTATATTCTTTTATCAGAATTATATAATTATTTTTGTATATATGATATATTGTTGTATGTTTTTAAAATTTAAAAATAAGTGTATTATAATTTCCAATACAAAGAAAATAATACTGCTCCTATTTTTTTAGTTTTCATGAGTTTCCAATTTTTTGGTAATTCAATTTTGTTATCAATATGTTCAATATATATAATAGAATCTTTATGAGTCCAATTATATTTTTCTAGATATGTAATAGATTGGTTTAATAACTTTTTATTTGAAAATGGTGGGTCAAGATAGATAATATCATGAGGATTACCTGAATTTTTTAACCACCTTATTGTATTAAATTGTAATATAGATATATTATTAATTGAAAAGTTTTTTAATGTTTTTTTTAGTTTTTTAACTAAAATATAGTTTTTTTCTAATGCAGTTACAAATTTAGCTAATCTAGATACAGATTCTATACTTAAACTACCACTACCAGCAAAACAATCTAAACACAAAGATTTTTCTATGTATGGTTTTAACCAACTAAACAATATATGTTTTATTCGGTTTCCTGTAGGTCGAACATCTATTTTTGAAACAGAATGTAATACCCGTCCTTTAAATAATCCGCCTGTAATACGGATTTTTTTTAATTTTTTTTTCATTTTTTTATTTTTTTATTTAGTAATTATAAATTTAAATATTTATCAAATATAATACAATAAAAGATTGAGGTTTACATGTGTAATAAAAAAAAAAATTTTTTTTCTAAGTTAAACTTTTTTTCTAAAAAATCAAAATCTAATCTTCAATTAAAAAAAGATAATAAAAATAATTCTATTGAATTTAATTCTTATATAAAAAAAAAATCACATTTATCTTTTTTCAAAAACTCTCTAATTTTTTTAAAAAATAAATTTATCAAAAAAATAAAAAATATATTTTCGTCGCCTAATTTAGATAAAAATATTTTTCGAAAATTACAAGATGTATTATTATTATCTGATTTTGGCATGAACGCTACACAAAAAATTTTAGATAAATTTAAAAATGGTATTAAAAAAAAAAATATTCAAAAATCAGATATTGCTCTTTTATATTTTAAAAAACAGTTATTAAAAATGTTGAAAATTCCAAATAATCATTCTGTACTGAATGATATGAATATGCCATTTATTATATTAATTGTGGGTGTTAACGGGGTAGGAAAAACTACTACAATTGCTAAACTAGCTTATTACTACAAAAATTTAGGTAAATCTGTAATGTTATCAGCAGGAGATACTTTTCGAGCTGCTGCTATTGATCAAATTAAAGAATTTGGACTTCGGTATAATATCCCGGTATTTTCAAAAACTTATGGAGTAGATCCCGCTTCTGTTGTATTTGATTCAGTAAAAGAGTCCATCAAAAAGAAAAAAGATATTTTAATTATCGATACTGCTGGTCGTTTACACAATAAGAGTCATTTGATTCAAGAATTAAAAAAAATTGATCGAGTTATTAAAAAATGTTATCCGAAAGCACCTCATGAGACATTTATCGTATTAGATGCTGGAATTGGACAAAATTCAATACAACAGGCTAGAATTTTTTCTGATACAATGAATATTACTGGTTCTATTGTTACAAAATTAGACGGTACTGCTAAAGGTGGTATTATTTTTTCTATAGTAACTGATTTAATGATTCCGGTTCGTTATGTAGGGACTGGAGAAAAAATTACAGATTTTAAAATTTTTGATAGTAAAATTTTTATTGATAATCTTTTTTAATTGTTTAAAAAGATAAAAAGTAGTTTTTAAAAAAATAATTTTATTTATTAGTATATATTATGTCGTTGTTTATTAGGGTAAAATGAAAAAAATAAAAAATCAAATGAATACAATTAGTTTTTTTAGTATTGGAAGCTTAGATGCTTATATTCGTATGGCTAATTCTTTTTCTATATTAACATCTAAAAAAGAAAAATCTTTGGCAAAAAAATTATTTTTTTATAGAGATATAGAATCTGCAAAGTTGTTAATTTTATCAAATTTACGATTTGTTATTCATGTTGCTAAAAATTATTCTGGATATGGTTTACCTCAAGCAGATTTAATTCAGGAAGGAAATATTGGATTAATGAAAGCGATACGACGTTTTAATCCAGATGTTAATGTTCGATTAGTTTCTTTTGCGGTACATTGGATAAAATCTGAAATTCATGAATATGTTTTAAAAAATTGGAGAATAGTAAAAGTTGCAACAACTAAAGCTCAACGAAAGTTATTTTTTAATTTAAGAAAATCAAAAAAGAGACTAGGTTGGTTTAATCATCATGAAATTTCTATCGTAGCAAAAGAATTGGGGGTTAGTAAACAAGAGGTAAAAGAGATGGAAGCACGTATGTCAGCACAAGATATTACTTTTGATATCCCGCCTCAAACTTCTCATATAGATATTTATAATAATAGCACCCGTTCTTCTTTGTATTTAGAAGATAAGAAGTCTAATTTTGCTACACAGGTAGAAAAAGAAAATTGGGCATTTCATGCTACAAATAAGTTAAGTAATGCGCTATTAGTTTTAGATGAACGCAGTCAACAAATTATTAAACGACGTTGGTTAGCACAAAATAATTCTAGGATAACATTACAATCTATTGCTCAAGATTATGGTATTTCTGCAGAAAGAGTACGACAACTAGAACAAAATGCTATGAAAAAATTAAAACTTGCTATTGAAGCATAAGGTTCTTATTAACTATATAAATGAGATTTTTAATTTTGACAACTTATATTATTTAAAAGATAAAAAGTATATATTTCATGTTACTATATATAGTATATAGGGGGGTAAGTAATAAATAATATATAACTGTTAAATTATAGTATTTATGATGTGGTATATTCAATAAATTATATTATTATAATTTTATTATTTTTAGGTGTTTTTGTGATAAAAATTTATTTTTATAAATTACTTTGATATTGAGATTGAATAGATATTTATATATTTGTAAACTAAAACTTATTAAGTGTATTTATACTATAATTCTATGTATAATATTTTTTGAATATTATTTTAAAATTTATCTATTTTATTATTTTATATAATTAAAATTTTTAAAGTTATTAAGTATTTTTTATTCTTTTAAATTTGAATAAAATTATTTTATTTGATAAATTTAATTGATATTAAACAATATTATTTAATATATAAATTTAATATTTAATATTTCTATTATATAACTATTTAAATTTAATTCAAAAAAATAATTCTTTAAATTTTTCTAAAAGATAAAAATTTTTTTCATCATAAATAGGAAAAATTATGTATGGCTATAAAAAATCATATACTAGGATTTCCTAGAATTGGTTTAAATCGAGAATTAAAAATTGCTCAAGAGAATTATTGGTCTGGAAAAATTTCATTAATTGATTTATTACAAGTAGGAAAAAATATTAGAAAAACTAATTGGAAAAATCAATTTAATAGCGGTATTGAATATGTTACAGTAGGGGATTTTTCTTGGTACGATCATGTTTTAGGCACTAGCATGATGTTAGGTAATATACCTAATCGACATCGTTTAAATAAAAAAAAAATTGATTTAGATACCTTGTTCCGTGTTGCAAGAGGATCCGTAGATATTGGTAAAAATTGTTCTGCTTCCGAAATGACGAAATGGTTTAACACAAATTATCATTATATCGTTCCAGAATTTATTAAAGATCAGGAGTTTTATTTTTCTTGGAAACAAGTAATTCAAGAAACTGATGAAGCATTATCTCTAGGTTATAAAGTTAAGCCAGTTTTATTAGGTCCGTTAACTTATCTATGGTTGGGAAAAGTAAAAGGGATATATTTTAATAAATTAGATCTTTTAAATAAAATATTACCTATTTATAAAAAGGTATTAGAAGAATTTCATTCTAGAAATTTAGAATGGGTTCAAATTGATGAGCCTATTTTAGTTTTAGATATTTCTAAAGAATGGAAAAAAGCAATTAAATATGCTTATAATACATTAAATGGATCTATAAAAATTTTATTAACTACTTATTTTGGTGATGTACATCATAATTTAGATATAATTAATACTTTATCGATTAATGGGTTACACATTGACCTGGTAGCTGGAAAATATGATTTATTAGATTTTAGTAATACTGTTAATAATAAGTTTTTATTATCTTTAGGTATAATTAATGGGCGCAATATTTGGAAAGCTGATCTTGTAAAATGGTTTCATCAATTAAAATCTTTCATGAAATTACGTAAAAATTTTTGGATTAGTTCCTCATGTTCATTATTGCATGTTCCATTAGATCTATCTTTAGAAGATAATTTAACAGATTTTGTAAAATCTTGGTTTTCCTTTGGTATACAAAAATGTTTAGAAATATCAATTTTATCAAGAGCACTGAATAAAAAAATAGATATTAAAGAAATATATAATTGGGTTAAACCTATTCAAGCATATAAATCATCTAATTTAGTTAATAATGTAACAGTACAAAAACGTTTATTACAAATTTCTTCAGAGCAGTGTACACGAAAAGATACTTTTTCAGTTCGCTCTGATATTCAGAAAAAAAATTTAAATCTACCAGTTCTCCCAACTACTACCATTGGATCATTCCCTCAAACTCAAGAAATTAGGGAATTACGTTTAAAATACAAAAATAAAAAAATAAGTCAACTAGATTATGAACGTTTAATTAAAAAACAGATTAAAAACAATATTCTTCAACAGGAACAAATTGGATTAGATGTGTTAGTTCATGGTGAACCTGAACGAAATGATATGGTTGAATATTTTAGCGAATTTTTAGAGGGATTTGTATTTACTAAGTATGGATGGGTTCAAAGTTATGGTTCTAGATGTGTAAAACCACCAATTATTGTTGGAGATATTAGCAGAATTACTCCTATGACAGTAATGTATTCTAAATACGCTCAATCGTTAACTAAAAAACCAGTTAAAGCTATGTTGACTGGACCAGTAACAATTTTATGTTGGTCTTTTCCTCGTGAAGATATTTCTAAAGAAGAGATTTCTAATCAAATTGCATTAGCATTAAGAGACGAAGTATTAGATTTAGAAAATTCTGGAATTCATGTTATTCAAATTGATGAACCGGCATTAAGAGAAGGCTTACCGTTAAGAACTAAAGAATGGAGCGATTATTTACGATGGTCCGTTCAATCGTTTAAATTATGTTCATCAGGTGTAAAAAATAGTACTCAAATTCATACACATATGTGTTATTGTGAATTTAATGATATTATGCCAGCAATTGTAGATTTAGATGCAGACGTGATTACTATTGAAACATCAAGATCAGATATGGAATTACTTGATTTTTTTAAAACGTTTCAATATCCAAATGAAATTGGACCAGGTGTATATGATATTCATTCTCCTAGTATTCCCTCTATTGACTGGATTGAAAAATTATTAATAAAAGCTTTACGATATATCCCGATTGAAAAATTATGGGTGAATCCTGATTGTGGACTAAAAACTCGTAACTGGACAGAAACATCCTTGGCATTACAAAATATGATAAAGGCAACTTCTAATATTCGAAAAAAATTCTTAAAAAAATAAATTTTAATTTATCATCCCGCTTAATACAATCATTAATATTATTGGTTGTATTTTGTGGTTATTTTTTTTAATTATTTTTAGTATTTTTTAATAGATTTATTATATCTATGTTTAATATTCTGATATATGTATATTTTATTTTCAAGTGTAGTTTCAATAGATTTGAATTTTTTAAGTAATCAAGATTTAGGGTAACTTTTTAGTTGATATCGAGCTGTTTTATACATATATCAGCTCGAGTTATATTGAATTTATATATTAGTATTAATTTTTTCAGAAGAATTTAATAGTTCAGATAAATTAGCAGTTGCTTCTTCTACACTGACAGATTTAGAATGATTATTTTTAATAGATAAGCTTTTAGTTCGATTCTTTAATCGTCGTTTATGATATTGATATCCTGTTCCAGCTGGAATTAATCTTCCAACAATGACGTTTTCTTTTAATCCACGTAATTTATCTTTTTTTCCAGCTACTGCAGCTTCTGTAAGTACTCTAGTTGTTTCTTGGAATGAAGCAGCTGAAATAAAAGATTCTGTTGCTAAAGAGGCTTTTGTAATCCCTAATAGATCTCTTGAAAATGTAGCTATATTTTTTTGGTTTTTTTTTATTTTTTTGTTTTCTAGCATAATTCGGGAGTATTCTATTTGTTCGCCTTTTAAAAAATGAGAATCACCTGAATTAACAATAGTAGCTTTTCTTAACATTTGTCTAATTATTACTTCAATATGTTTATTGTTTATTTTAACTCCTTGTAGTCTATATACTTCTTGTACTTCATTGACTATATAGTTTGTTACTGCTTGAACTCCTCTTAATCGTAGTATATCGTGAGGTGATTCAGGACCATCTGAAATTATATCACCTTTCTCTACTCGCTCTCCTTCAAATACATTTAATTGTCTCCATTTAGGAATCATTTCTTCATAAGTGTTATTTCCATCCGGAGGGGTGAGAATTAATCTTCTTTTTCCTTTTGTTTCTTTTCCGAATGATACGATTCCGTTAATTTCAGCTAAAATAGCTAATTCTTTTGGTTTTCTTGCTTCAAACAAATCAGCTACTCTAGGTAATCCTCCTGTAATATCTTTTGTCCCTACTGATTCTAATGGAATTCGAGCTAATGTATCACCTGAAGATATTTTCATACCATTTTCTAACTGGATAATTGATTTCCCTGGTAAAAAGTATTGAGCCGGCATATCAGTTCCAGGGATAAAAATATCCAGCCCATTTTTATTAACAATTTTTAATGATGGTTTTAAGTCTTTCCCCTGAATACTTCTTTCAGATGTATCTAAAATTACTATAGAGGAAAGACCAGTTAATTCATCATTTTGTTTAGTAATACTTTTTCCTTCAACCATATCAATAAATTTAATATATCCGTTAACTTCCGTAATTACAGGGATAGTATGTGGATCCCATTTAGCGATTATTTCTCCTGATTGAGCTTTTTCCCCATTACCTTTCATTAAAATAGATCCGTATGGTATTTTATAGCTTTCCTGCGTCTTTCCAAGTTCATCTAACATCTTTAATTCTACATTTCGTGAAGTAATAATAATATTTCCGTTAGAGTTTTTAATAGATTTAGATTGATTTAGATGAATAATTCCGTTTTTTCGAATTTGAATACTAGATTCAGAAGCTACTTTTGAAGCTGCCCCTCCAATATGAAAGGTTCTCATAGTTAGTTGTGTGCCAGGTTCTCCAATTGATTGTGCTGCAATTACTCCAATGGCTTCACCTTTTTTTACTAATTCTCCTCGAGCTAGATCACGTCCATAGCAGTATGCGCATACTCCAAAACTTGTTTCACAATGCACAACAGATCTGACTTTAATTGTATCTATAGAATTTTTTTCTAGCATATCGCATAATTTTTCATTTAATAGTGTATTTTGAGGAATCATAATTTTTTTGGAATCTAGATAAAAAATGTCTTCAACAGTAATTCGTCCCAATACACGTTCTCGCAGTGGCTCTTTAATATCTCCTCCTTCAATTAAAGCGCTCATTAATATACCCTTCTTGGTTTTACAATCTGTTTCTGTCACTACTAAATCTTGAGCCACATCTACTAGACGTCTAGTAAGATATCCTGAGTTTGCTGTTTTTAAGGCTGTATCCGCTAATCCTTTTCTAGCACCATGTGTAGAAATAAAGTATTGTAGTACATTTAATCCTTCTTTAAAATTTGCAGTAATTGGTGTTTCTATAATTGAACCATCTGGTTTAGCCATTAACCCGCGCATACCTGCTAATTGTCTAATTTGAGCAGCTGATCCCCTAGCTCCAGAATCAGCCATTATAAAAATATTATTGAAAGATTTTTGTTTTACTTTTTTTTGGTTATTATCATATATATTTTCATAAGATAGATTTTTCATCATAGCTGTAGCAATTTTATCATTTGTAGTTGCCCAAATATCTATAATTTTATTATATCGTTCTCCTTCAGTAACTAACCCGGTTTGGAATTGTTTATGTATTTCCTCTACTTCGATTTCAGATTTTGATAAAATTTCTTTTTTTTCTTCAGGAATTACAATATCATTAATTCCGACAGATACACCAGATTTTGCAGCATAAGAAAATCCCATATACATAATTTGGTCAGCTAAATTTACAGTTTCTTTTAATCCTAAGATTCTATAACAAGTATTTAGAATATTAGATATATCTGGTTTTTTTAAAGTTTTATTAATAATTTTAAATTTTAATCCACGAGGTATAATAGTCCAAAAAATTGCTCTTCCAATAGTAGTTTTTATGGTTTTTTGTTTTTTTTTAAAAAGATTATATTTATTTTTTTTATATTCATTGACACGAATGGTGACAGTAGAATGTAAGTCTACAGCCCCAAGCATATACATTTTTTCAGCTTCTTTTGGGCTAGATAGCAGCATATTTTCACTTCTTCCTTGTTGTTTTTTTCGTGTCATATAATATATCCCTAAAATAACATCTTGAGAAGGAACTATAATAGGTTCCCCGTTTGCCGGAGAAAGTATATTTTTTGTCGACATCATTAATTTTTGAGCTTCTTTCTGAGCTGTTTTAGTTAGCGGAATATGAATAGCCATTTGATCACCATCAAAATCAGCATTATACGCAACACAAACTAATGGATGTAATTGTATAGCCTTCCCTTCAATTAAAATAGGTTCAAACGCTTGGATACCTAATCGATGTAGTGTTGGAGCTCGATTTAATAAAATTGGATGTTTTCGAATTACATTATCTAGTATGTCCCATACTACCGGTTCTTCTTTTTCCACCATTTTTTTTGCAGACTTGATTGTAGTAGCTAAATTTTTTTGTTCTAATTTTCCGTATATAAATGGTTTAAAAAGTTCTAAAGCCATTTTTTTTGGTATCCCACATTGATTTAAATGTAAATACGGGCCAACAGTAATAACAGATCTTCCGGAATAATCTACTCTTTTTCCTAATAAATTTTGCCTAAATCGTCCTTGTTTTCCTTTTATCATGTCAGCTAAAGATTTTAGTGGTCTTTTATTAGAACCGGTAATTGATCTCCCACGTCTTCCGTTATCTAATAATGCATCAATTGCTTCCTGTAACATTCTTTTTTCGTTTCTCACAATAATTTCAGGAGCTGAGAGTTCTAATAAGCGTTTTAATCTATTATTTCGGTTAATTACTCGTCTATATAAATCATTTAAATCTGAAGTAGCAAATCTTCCTCCATCCAGAGGGACTAAAGGTCTTAAGTCAGGAGGTAAGATTGGCAAAACAGTTAAAATCATCCATTCTGGTTTATTTTTAGAAATTAACAGTGACTCTATTAACTTTATTCTTTTCGTGACTTTTTTTCTTTTTGTTTCTGAATTTATCTTGGATACTTCTTTTTTTAGTTTTATACATGTATTTTTTAAGTCTATCTTTTTTAAAAGTTTTTGTATAGCTTCAGCTCCCATTTTAGCGTTAAAGTCATCACCAAATTCATTAAACGCATTTATATATTGATCTTCTGTTAAAATTTGATATAATTCTAAATTTGTCATTCCAGGATTAATAACTACATAAGATTCAAAATATAACACTCTTTCTATGTCTCTTAAGGGCATATCTAATAACAAACCAATACGAGAAGGTAGTGATTTTAAAAACCAAATATGTGCTATAGGCGCAGCTAATTCTATATGACCCATTCTTTCTCTTCGTACTTTACTTTGTGTAACTTCAACCCCACATTTTTCACATATAACACCTCGATGTTTTAAACGTTTGTATTTCCCACACAGACATTCATAATCTTTTATTGGTCCAAATATTCGAGCACAAAATAATCCATCGCGTT
Source organism: Buchnera aphidicola (Cinara strobi) (assembly GCF_900560745.1). Classification (NCBI taxonomy): domain Bacteria; kingdom Pseudomonadati; phylum Pseudomonadota; class Gammaproteobacteria; order Enterobacterales; family Erwiniaceae; genus Buchnera; species Buchnera aphidicola. Next base: position 24,846 of record NZ_LR025085.1, read on the forward strand.
CAGGTTTGAAAGTACGATAATTTATTGTTTCGGGTTTTTTAACTTCCCCAAAAGACCATGATCGTATAATTTCAGGGGAAGCTAGTGAAATTCTAATAGAATCGAATTCTTCAATTTTAGTATTTTTTTTAAAAAATTTTAATATATCTTTCATAGGTGGTTTTTATGTATATATTATTGTTAATAATTTAGATTAATAATTAAAAACTTGGTTTTTTTCTTTTTATTTAATATTTTTAATCATTGTTTAATTCAATATTTATTCCTAAAGAGCGTATTTCTTTAATTAATACATTAAATGATTCAGGCATCCCAGGTTCCATTTTTTGTTTCCCTCCAACAATATTTTTGTACATTTTAGTTCTTCCTGTTACATCATCTGATTTTACAGTTAACATTTCTTGAAGAATATGAGATGCGCCGTAGGCTTCTAAAGCCCATACTTCCATTTCACCAAATCTTTGTCCCCCAAACTGAGCTTTTCCTCCTAATGGTTGCTGTGTAATTAAACTGTATGATCCAGTTGATCGGGCATGCATTTTATCGTCAACTAAATGATTTAGTTTTAACATATACATGTATCCAACTGTTACGTTTCTTTCAAATTTTTCCCCTGTACGTCCATCAAATAGTGTAATTTGTCCAGAAGTTGAAAATTTACTTATTTTTAGCAACAATTTTAATTCTTTTTCATTAATTCCATCAAATACTGGTGTAGCCATTGGCATACCATTTCTTAAATTTTTTGCTAAATTTAATATTTCTTGATCAGAAAAATTATCTAAATTAACTTTTTGATTTGAAGTGTTTCCGAGGTTGTAAACTTTTTTTAAGAATTTTCGAATTTTTATTATTTTTTTATGTTGATTTAACATATCATTAATTATATTTCCAATTCCTTTTGCTGCGAGTCCGAGATGCGTTTCTAAAATTTGACCTAAATTCATACGTGATGGTACGCCTAAGGGATTTAATACTATATCTATTGGTATCCCGTTTTCATCGTAAGGCATGTCTTCTACTGGATTAATTTTTGATACTACTCCTTTGTTTCCATGTCGACCAGCCATTTTGTCTCCCGGCTGTATTTTTCTTTTTACAGCTAGGTAAACTTTTACAATTTTTAAAATTCCAGGAGCAAGTTCGTCTCCTTGTACGATTTTTTTTTTTTGTTTTTGTATTTTTTTTTTAAATTTTATTTTTAATTTTTTATATTGTTTGTTTAATTGATGAATATCATTTTTTATATGGTCAGGTGTATGGATAGGAAGATTGTGATATTTTTTTATAGTATGATTGTTTATATTTGTATTTTTTATATTTAAAGATTTTAATATATTTTCTATTCTTGTAATAATATTTAATTTAAATATTTTTAATTCTTCTTTTAGTTCTTTTTTTGATTTTTTGAGTAACATTTCTTCTATTTCTAATGTACGTTGATCTTTTTTTACACCATCTCTAGTAAATATTTGTATGTCAATAACAGTCCCGTGTACACCATTAGGTACGCGCAGTGATGAATCTTTGACATCAGAAGCTTTTTCTCCAAAAATAGCTCTTAATAGTTTTTCCTCAGGTGTTAATTGAGTTTCTCCCTTTGGGGTTACTTTTCCAACTAAAACATCTCCGCTAGATACATCAGCTCCAATATATATAATTCCAGAAGAATCTAATTGTAATAAAGCTGCTTCTCCTATATTTGGTATATCAGCAGTTATTTCTTCTATTCCTAATTTTGTATCTCGACATATACATGATAACTCTTGAATATGAATAGTTGTAAATCGATCTTCTTGTACAACTTTTTCTGAAATTAATATAGAGTCTTCAAAATTGTATCCATTCCAAGGCATAAAAGCGACTCGCATGTTTTGCCCTAATGCTAACTCTCCTAAATCAGTAGCAGGACCGTCTGCTAAGATATCTCCTTTTTTTATTTTATCTTGAAGATTTACACATGGAATTTGATTTATACAAGTATTTTGATTGGATCTAATATATTTTTTTAAATAATATATATCAATTCCCGAATCGTTAGATGTAATATCTCTGCAACTTACATTAATTACTATTTTAGAAGCATCTATATATTGTACAACACCTTTTCTTTTAGCTGTAATTGTTACTCCTGAATCTATTGCTACAACTCGTTCCATTCCTGTTCCAACCAGGGGTTTTTCTGATTTGATAGTTGGAACTGCTTGTCTTTGCATATTTGCGCCCATTAGAGCTCGATTTGCATCGTTATGTTCTAAAAAGGGTATTAATGATGCTCCGACTGATACGATTTGTTGTGTAGACACATCCATGTAGTGTATTTGATTTTTGTTAAATAAACCGAATTCTCCTTTATATCTACATGTAACAAAATTTTCATGAAATTGTCCATTTGGATTGATTTTTGAATTTGCTTGTGCAATAATGTAATTACCTTCTTCAATAGCAGATATGTATTGAATATTGGTAGTTATTACTCCGTTTATTATTGTTCTGTATGGTGTTTCTAAAAAACCATATGGATTTGTTCGTGCATATATTGATAATGAATTAATTAATCCTATATTAGGTCCTTCGGGGGTTTCAACTGGACAAACTCTCCCATAGTGTGTAGGATGTACATCTCTAACTTCAAATCCAGCTCTTTCTCTAGTTAAACCACCAATTCCTAATGCAGAAATTCTACGTTTGTGCGTGATTTCAGATAATGGATTGTTTTGATCCATAAATTGAGATAATTGACTAGATCCAAAAAATTCTTTTATTGCTGATGAAATTGGTTTTGCATTAATAATATCTTGAGGCATTAGGGTATCTAAATCACTTGATGATAATCGTTCTCTTACAGCTCGTTCTACTCGAACTAAACCTACTCTAAATTGATTTTCTACCATTTCACCTACTGATCGTACACGACGATTTCCTAAATGATCAATATCATCTATTTCTCCTTTTCCATTTCGTATATAAATGAGTTTTTTTATTACATCGATAATATCTTTTTTATTTAGTGTCCCTGGACCTTGAATATTGCAGCGTTGTAATGATTTATTAAATTTCATTCTTCCTACGGGAGAAAGATCATATCTTTCCTTTGAAAAAAAAAGATTATGAAATAAGTTTTCAGTAGATTCTTTAGTAGGGGGTTCCCCGGGTCTCATCATTCTATATATTTCAATTAATGCTGTGTATCTATCTTTAGTAGAATCGATTTTTAAGGTATCTGAAATATACGATCCGTTATCTAGATCATTGGTAAACAAGATAAATATTTTTTTATAACCAGATTTTTTTATTTTTTGAAAATCTTCTTTGGTTAGTTTAGTGTTTGCTTTTATTAAAATAGTCCCAGTATTTGGATCAAGATAATTTTTGCTAATAATTTTTCCATAAAGATATTCTTCAGGTACTTTGATGGATACAATTTTATTTTTTTTGAGAATATTAACGTGTTCTTGAGTAACTCTTTTTCCTTTTTTTATATAAATTTTTTTATTTTTTATAATATTAAATGGTATAATTTCGCCTTTTAATCGTTTTGGAATTAGATCCATGGTAATTTTATCTTTTTTTATATGAAAAACATTATTTTTGAAAAATTTTTTAAGAATTTTTTCCGTAGTAAAATTTAAAGCATGTAGTAATACAGTTACTGGCATTTTTTTTCGACGATCAATTCGTATAAATAAATGATCTTTAGGATCAAATTCAAAATCTAACCAGGATCCCCTATAAGGTATAATTCGAGCATGATATAATATTTTTCCAGATGAATGCGTTTTTCCTTTATCGCTATCAAAAAATACACCGGGGCTCCGATGTAATTGGGATACTACTACTCTCTCTGTTCCATTAATAATAAAAGTTCCATTTTTTGTCATTAGTGGTAATTCTCCCATATACACTTCTTGTTCTTTTATATACTTTACAATATTATTTGAGTCTTTTTCATAAACGACTAATTGAAGTTTTACTCTTAGAGGGACTGAATATGTTAACCCTCGCATTTGAGATTCCTGCATATCAAATATTTTTTTTCCTAGTTTATAAGATACATACTGTAATTCTGCGCATCCATTATAACTACGAATAGGAAAGACTGATTGAAATGCCGATTCTAATCCTTGATTATTCTGTGCATTTGAGTGAATAAATTGTTTAAATGAATCTATTTGAATAGATAATAGATAAGGAATTTCTAGAATTTTTGGTTGTTTTCCAAAATTTTTTCGAATGCGTTTTTTTTCGGTATGAGAATAAACCATCTGGTTCCTTATTTTTAATATAAAAATTTTTTATTTTTAAATATATAAAAATATAAATTTTTGTTTTTTAATGAATTGTATTGTTTTATGAAATAATAATTCAATTTTCTTGTCAACTTTTTTAGTTTTTGAATAGTTTTTATTACAAGAAACTAGTGACTTATAATAATAGTCAGCCACTAGAATTTTATATATTTAGGTGAATTTATAATATTATATATTTTTATGTAATTTCTACTGTTGCTCCGGCATCTAAAAGAGTTTTTTGTAGATTTTCTGCGTTTTCTTTAGTTATATTTTCTTTTATTATTGTAGGTGCAGACTCTACTAGATCTTTAGATTCTTTTAACCCTAACCCTGTTGTACTGCGTATTATTTTTATAATAGATATTTTATTTGGTCCAATTGTAGTAAGTTTTACATTAAATGATATTTTTTCTTCTTTAATTGGTTCTTCAGAGTTTTTTGTAGAATTAACTATTGCGTTAGATGAGACATTAAATTTTTTTTCTATTTCGGAAATTAATTGCATAATTTCGTTTACAGACATTTCTGAAATAGAATTTAAAATTTTTTCTTGATTTATTGACATAATTTTTTCCCAAAATATCTTAAATATAGATAAAATGAACTTTTTAATTAATACATTTTTGTTTTTTTTTAGTAATTTGGTGTAGTGTTCTTAGTAATTTTCCTAAAGAAATTTCTTTTAATGTTATGGTTAGTTGGGTTATAGCTTCTTTGTATGTAGGTAGTTTAGATAATGTCAGTATAGATTTTAAATCTAGTATTTTTTTTTCATAAACAGCATTTTTTATTTTAAATTGAGTGTTTTTTTTTTGAAATTTTATAAATAATCGACTGGCACTACCTGGATGTTTAATAGAAAAAGCTATTAAACTAGGTCCGTTTAACGTAGTATTGAGTTTAGAAAAATTTGTTTTTTGTAAAGATTTTTTTAATAATGTATTTTTTATAACAAAAATTTTTACATGAGAGTGCAAGGCTTTTTTTCGCAGAGTATTAATAGTATTTACTGTTAACCTAGATGGGTCAGCCATAATAACAGATAATGATTTTTTTGCAATTTTATTTATTTTTTTAATTATATTTTTTTTTTGAGTATGATTTAATGCCATTTTTTTATCCTATGAACGATAATGTTTATAAATAATTATTAATAAATTTATGTTATAAATTTTCAGGATATAAGGCGTTTAAATTTTTTATGAAATATTCATATAGAGGATATCAATATTTTTAAAAAATATTTAGTATAAAAGACTTAAGTTATACAATTATGACAAAATTTTTTTAAAGGGATAGGTGATCAATTATTATTCCTGGCCCCATGGTTGTAGATAAACTGATTTTTTTGAAAAATATTCCTTTTAATTGTGCAGGTTTAGATTTTTTTATGGATTGATATAGTTCTATAAAATTTTTATATAATTGTTTATCAGAAAAATTTATTTTTCCAAAACTACTGTGTATAATTCCATTTTTATCATTTTTATAATTTATTTTTCCATTCCTATAATCGGCTATAGCTCTTTGGATATCGGTAGTAACTGTTCCTAATTTTGGGTTAGGCATAATTCCTTTAGGTCCTAAAATAGGCCCTAATTTTCTAACAGTTTCCATTGATTCAGGAGATGCAATAATGACATCAAATATCATTTTTTTTTTCTTAATTATATCAGCTAAATCTTCCATTCCAACAAAATCAGCACCAGAAGATTGAGCTATTATTATATTTTTTCCAGTTGTAAAGACTCCTATTTTTATTTTTTTTCCAGTTCCATAAGGTAAAATTGTAGATCCACGAATATTTTGTTCGGATTTTTTAGAATTGATATTTAAGTTAAAATTTGCATCTATGCTTTCTATAAAATTTGCAGGTTTGTTTTTTTTTAGGATTTTTATTGCTTCATAAAAAGAATAAATTTTTTTTTTTTTTTTATGAATTAGATTAATTATCATTTTTTTGGATTTTTTTTTCACATTTACTCCGTTATTACAGTAATTCCCATAGAACGAGCAGTTCCTTCGATTGTTTTTGCAATTTTTTTTAAGTTAGATCCAGTCATATCTGTCATTTTTTTTTGAGCGATATCATATATTTGATTTTTTGTAATTTTTCCAACAACTTCATGTTTTGGTTTTTGAGACCCTTTTTTAATTCCAAGGAATTTTTTAATTAATGCAGAAGCAGGTGGAGTTTTAATAATAAAGGTAAATGTTTTATCGAAATATACTGTTATAATAACTGGTGTTGGTATTCCTTTTTCTAAGTGAGCAGTTTGTGAATTAAAGTTTTTACAAAATTCCATAATATTAACGCCTTTTTGTCCTAATGCAGGACCTACTGGAGGACTGGGATTTGCCATTCCTGATAGTACTTGTAGTTTTATATAAGAGTTAATTTTTTTATTCATATTATTCCTAGAATATTTTTAATATATAATATTTCTATAAAAGAGTGGATGATATAAATTACTTTATTTGATTTAGCATTTTTCTACTTGTCTAAAATCTAATTCGACTGGTGTAGAGCGTCCAAATATTGACACTGATACTTTTAATCTATTTTTTTCATAATCAATAGTTTCAACAATACCATTAAAATCTGAAAATGGTCCATCGTTAACTCGAATGTTTTCTCCTGGCTCAAACATTTTTTTAGGTCTTGGTTTATTTCCTATTTTTTTTAGTTTTTCAAGAATAATATTGATTTCACTATCATTCATTGGTGTAGGTTTTTCTGAAGTACTTCCAATAAACCCTAATACTTTAGGTAAATTTTTAATTAAGTGCCAACTATCATTATTCATAATCATGTTTATTAGAATATATCCAGGAAAAAATTTATAATCACTTTTTTTTCTTTTTCCTTTTCGGATTTCAATTACTTCTTCTGAAGGTACTATTACAGTTCCAAAGATATCTTTCATTTTTTTTATTTTTTCATGATTTCTTATTGATTGAGCTACTCTATTCTCAAATCCTGAAAACGCTTGCAGGACGTACCATTGTTTTTTATTTACACACAATTTTTATAACCTCGGAGAAAGTACCCAGGATATTATACTCAATATTAAGTTATCTAATATCCATAAGAATGCAGATGTTAATATGATTAGTAATAATACAATTCCAGTAATTTTTAAAGTTTCATGATAATTAGGCCAAACTATTTTAGACAATTCTAATTTAATATTTTTAATAAATATTAATATTTTTTTTTCTATTTTTGTTTGAAAAAATATATTGAGTAATAAGATACTAAATATATTTAAAAGTATTATTTTTAATACCGTGATATTTTTATTAAAAAAAAAATAATAAATAGATGTTATTGATGCAGCTATAGTAATTATGCAAAACCATTTGATTTTTTCTCTTTGGTTTTTATATATTTGATATAATTTATGAATGTGCATAATTTTTCTCTACTTAAAAATAGATAGACTATATTTTTTTAATTTTTTAAAATGAATTTTTTGATAGAGATGGAATTTTTATATTAAAATAAAGAATAATTTTTGGAATGTTATATTTTCTAATTTTGAGATATACTTTTATTTTTAGATCAAGAAAAATATATTTAAAAATTTTTTATTAAAAAATAAATTCATATTTTCAATTTTTTTGAATAAATATTTTTTTTGCTGATACCTAGATTTGAACTAGGGACCTCATCCATACCAAGGATGTGCTCTACCAAACTAAGCTATATCAGCAGTATTTTTATTTTAGCGGTCAGCGGGAATTGAACCCGCATCATCAGCTTGGAAGGCTGAGGTAATATCCTTTATACGATGCCCGCTTTTTGGTGGGGGAAGGATTCGAACCTTCGAAGTCGATGACGTCAGATTTACAGTCTGCCCCCTTTAACCGCTCGGGAACCCCACCTTTTATATTTTTTGCCGGCTACCGGAATTGAACTGGTGACCTACTGATTACAAGTCAGTTGCTCTACCTTCTGAGCTAAGCCGGCTAAAATTAATTTTTATAAATTTTAATAATAAAAGTCTTAATTGATAAAATTAATTTATTTCGTATTTCTTTGTCATTTAAATGACAGAATTATATTTAATTATATATATTAATAATAACGAAAGTCAACTTTTTTTTATAAAAATAAATTTTATTTTTTTATTATAACATATTTTAATATGTCAATATATTAATTAATAGATTTATTTTTAATGAAGAATATTTTTACATAGATTTTAAATTATTAAATTTATAATTTTTATCTAATTAAATCAAGATTTAAATATTTTTCAGTTTTATAAAATAAATATTCATTTTATTTCATAGTGTTTTAATTTTTTAATAAATGTTATACTAATTTAAAAAAAATTTTTAAGAAAATTTAATATATTTCATGCAATATTTATATATTCATTTTTTCATTAATTGTTTATATATTATGATGTGTATTCAGATACAATTTTTATTGTACTGAACTGAAAATAGATTATCTAATAGTGGTTTTTTTAAAATGATTTTTTATAGCAATTAATATTTTTTGAATATCTGTATTGTTAAATTGGTAATAAAACGAAAAATATTACTTAAGTTTATATTTTTTTGATAAATATTAAAATATTTTTTAATTATAAATTTTATTAAATAAAATGTATATTTGTGTTGCAAGTTTTTAATATATCAAATATTTTCATGTATTTTCAAAATTTTTACGATTCTAGTTTTTGTGAATAAATGATATTAAGGATAGATATAAGGATGATTATTAAAAATTTTAATCAGAAATATAATCATAAATCATATAATTTAAAAAATAAAATTAAAATTTCTTTTGAGGTTTTTCCTCCAAGTAATTCTTTTTTAGAAGATTCATTGTTAAATTCAGTAAGAATATTAAATCAATGTCGCCCAGATTTCTTTTCAGTAACAAGTAGTACTCGAGTAGATAGTCGTAATAAAACTTTTTTAATTATTCAAAAAATACGAGTATTGACAAATGCTATTGTATTTGCTCATTTTACTTCTGCTGGATTGACTACTTATGAAATTAATGATTTAGCATCTCAATACTGGAATAATGGTATTAAAAATATTATTGCATTACGCGGTGATTTACCTGATCAATGTTCTCAAAAAGTTATTTATGCTTCAGATTTAATAAAATTATTAAATTTAATAAATAATTTTGAGATATGGGTAGCAGCATATCCCGAAATACATCCTGAGTCACGTAATTTACAAGAAGACTTGATTAATTTAAAAAAAAAATCTGATTTAGGTGTTAAAAACGCAATTACGCAATTTTTTTTTAGTGTTGAAAAATTTATTAAATTTCGTGAAAAATGTCTAAACTTTGGATTAGATATAAATTTAATTCCTGGAATATTACCGATACTTAATATGGAGCAATTAAAGAAATTTTCCAATATGACACGTGTTGATGTTCCTAAGTGGATTTTTAGCTCTTTTGAGAAATTTTCGAATAATGAAAAACAACGAATTAATTTAAGTGTAAATATTGCTGTAAATTTAATTATGCGCTTGTACCATGAAGGTATAAGACATTTTCATTTATATACATTAAATCAATCTTATTTAAGTCTTCAGATTTGTCAAAAGTTAGGGTTAATTTAATAAAAATAAATTTTATATTATTAGTAATGAATTGAAATAATTTTTAAAAATATATATGATTTGGATGAATTTTTTTTATAAAGTGTATTTTTATAATTAAAGATGTTAATAATTTTACTAAATAATAAATTTTATAATTGATATAAATTTATATTTTAGGTATTTTTAAAATATGAATAATAATTTTCTTATGTTATTGCAAGTATTAAAAATATAAGGTTTTAATAATGGAAAGCCCTTTACTTGTGAAGTTAGGTGGGATTTTATTAAATAATCATAATTCTATTGAACGATTATTTACAGAATTATATCGTTATAAATCTTTAAATAAAAGAGATATCATAATAGTTAATGGAGCAACATCTTCTTTTGGATTTTTCCCTCAAAATTTTAATCAGTCTACTATTAATAGTGGATCCTGTTTACTAAATAAATTAAAAGATAAAAAATTTTTATATTCAATATTACCAAGTATTTCTAATATCCGCTTATTAGCGTGGGCAAAAAAGCATAATATTTTAGGACAATCAGTTTTTTTACCAGATTTTTTTAGTCAATTAGTTGGTCAAGCTGATATTTTTTTAAATATTGAATATTTTTTAAAAAAAATTATTAACAGAATGTCACCATATTTAAATTTGATTAAAGATTTATTAAAAAATAATACTATTCCATTTATTTGTTCTATGGGTTTAGATTCTAAAGGTAATATTTTTAATATTAATTCGGATATAGTAGTTATGATTTTAACAATTATACTTAAAGGGAACTTAATTTTATTGACAGATGTTAGTTCTATTCTAAATAGCAAAGGAGAGCGAATTAAAAAAATTTCTAGTCATAGTGCATATAATTTAATTGATTCCGGATTCATTACTAATGGAATGATAATAAAGGTACAATCTGCTTTAGTTGTATCAAAGTATTTAAAAAAATCAGTTGAAATAGCTAGCTGGCATTATGAAAATGATTTTATTAATCTACTTCAAGGAAAATCTATTGGTACTAGAATTATAGAATAAAATATAATAGGTTTATATAAAATTTATGAAAAAAAAAAATATAAAAAATACGATAGTATTAGCATATTCTGGTGGTTTAGATACTTCGGCAATTATACCTTGGATCAAGGAGAATTATAACTTTAATGTAGTAGCTTTTGTTGCTAATATTGGTCAATCAAAAAAGGATTTGGATAATATTCAAGAAAAAGCAATTTTATCAGGAGCAATAGATTGCAGAGTAGTTGATTTAAGACATGATTTTGTGAGTAATTATGTTTATCCCATGTTAAAAACTGGTTCTATTTATGAAGGACAATATTTATTAGGAACAGCTATTGCTAGACCGTTAATTGCCAAAGCGCAAGTAGATTTTGCTCATGAAATTCATGCTATTGGTGTAAGCCATGGTGCTACAGGGAAAGGGAATGACCAGGTACGTTTTGAGTTGTCATATGCGGCTTTAGATCCAGAATTAATTGTAATAGCCCCTTGGAGAGAATGGTCATTTCATTCTAGAGAAGATTTATTAAAATTTTTACGTCAAAAAAATATTTCTACTAATGTAACTAAAGAAAAGATTTATAGTAGAGATGAAAACATCTTTCATATTTCTACCGAAGGTGGAGTATTAGAGGATCCATGGAATGCTCCTAATAATGATTGTTGGGTATGGACACGAAGCGTTTATGACGCTCCTAATGAACCGAAAAAAATATCTTTAACAATTAAAAATGGGAATGTAATAAAAGTCGATCATGAAACTTTAAACCCTTATGAATGTTTAAAAAGATTAAATAATTTAGGAAAAATTCATTCTATTGGTCGTGTTGATATTATTGAAAATCGTCTAATAGGAATTAAATCTAGAGGTTGTTATGAAACGCCCGGAGGAACTATTATTTATCATGCTTTAAGAGGTTTAGAACAATTAATATTGGATCGTGAAAGCATGTATTGGAAAAATAAAATTGCATTGGATATGGCTGCTATAATATATGATGGAAAATGGTTTACCCCTGTTCGTCGATCTCTTCAAAAATCTTCGGATATATTATCTAGAAGTATTTCTGGAGAAGTAATAGTAGAACTATATAAAGGATCTGTTACTGTTTTACAGAAAAGATCATTACATACATTATATTCTAAAGAATATGCTACCTTCGGAAAGGATAGTGTATATAATCAAATGGATGCTCATGGTTTTATTCGTTTATTTTCATTATCGTCACGTATTCGAGCATTAAAAAATAAGAAATAATATGTAGTTAGAAACTATAATAGTTTTTGTTTGATTTTTTTATTTTTTTTGAGGTAAATATATGGCTCTTTGGGGCGGAAGGTTTTCTGAGTCTTCGGATATAAAGTTTAAACAGTTTAACAATTCATTATATATAGATTATAGATTAATAAAAGAAGATATACAGTCTTCTATTGCTTGGTCTAAGGTATTATGTAATGTAAATATATTAACAAATGAAGAGCAAAAACTGATAGAAAAAACATTGTATTGGATTTTAGAAAAATATTTAAATAACTCTGAAAAGGTATTATCTTCTGGTGCAGAAGATATTCATAGTTTTATAGAAAATATTTTAATCGATAAAATTGGTAATATAGGAAAAAAACTATATACAGGTAGAAGTCGAAATGATCAAATTGCAACTGATTTAAAGTTATGGTGTAAGAATAAGTCTAAAATTATTTGTAAAAAAATTCTTCAGTTACAAAGTATTTTTTTAAGTCAAGCTCGTTTGTATCAAGATTCTATTATTCCAGGTTATACTCATTTACAAAAAGCACAACCAATAACATTTTCGTATTGGTGTTTAGCATACATTGAAATGTTAGAAAGAGATCGGTTACGAGTATTAGATGTGGTAAAACGTCTAGATTATTCTCCCTTAGGGTCAGGATCTATTTCTGGAACGTCATGGAATATTAATAGAAAAAAATTAGCAGAGCTTATGGGGTTTACGAGTGTTACAAAAAATGCATTAGATAGTGTATCAGATCGTGATTTTATTTTAGATATTTTATTTACAGCATCTACTAGTATGATGCATTTATCTCGATTTTCTGAAGATTTAATCTTTTATAATTCAGGTGAAGTTAATTTCATTGAGTTATCTGACTCTATTACTTCTGGTTCGTCCTTAATGCCGCAAAAGAAAAATCCTGATATTTTGGAGTTAATTAGAGGAAAATGTAGTGGTGTATATGGATCGTTATTTTCTACATTTACTTTATTAAAAGGTTTGCCATTATCTTATAATAAAGATTTTCAAGAAGATAAAAAATATTTATTTCAAGGTTTAGATATATGGGAAGAGTGTTTAAGAATGAGTAAATTAGTTTTAAAGAATATGAGATTAGATACGGAAAGAGCAAGAGTGTTAGCTGAAGAAGGTTACGGGAACGCAACTGAATTAGCTGATTATTTAGTGAGAAAAGGAATATCTTTTCGTGATTCTCATCATATTTCTGGAAAAATTGTTTTAGAGTCTATTCGTCAAAATAAGTTTCTTGAAGAATTAGATTTAGTAACTTTAAAGAAATTTTGTCCTGTTATTAAGAAAGATATATATCAAGATTTAACATTAGAAGCATGTTTGGAAAAGAGAAATATAGTTGGTGGTGTTTCTAAAAAGCAAATAAAAATTGCATTAGATTGTGTAGCTCAGCGTTTATTAATTTTAGAAAAATAAGAATATTTTTATTTTAAATAGTATATAGAATTATATTCTTTATGAAATCACGCGATATTCTTTATATCGCGTGATATTAAGAAGATAGATTTATGATATTTTATAGATTTAATTTTATTAAGATATTATTTTTTTAGTAAAAAGTACTAGAAATATTTTATAAATCCTTAAGTTTTTTGAATCAATTATTTATTAAAAATAATAATATTATTTATTTGTTTAAATTTATTAAAATTTAGATATTTACATTCAAATGATAATTCATTAAGAATTATTTCTATCACTACGTTTCTTCAATTAATTAAAAGAATATTTTTAATATTATTTATTTTAAAAAAAAATATTATTTTTGATTTTTTTTATTTTTTATATCTAGTGAGTATAATACTCATATTATTTTTTTTTGAATAATAATTTATATAATTAGACTATTATTAGGGCATAGTTATGCTACTTAATATTTATTAGAATAAATATAAATTTTTTGTATATTACAAAATCTTTTAATGAAATTAAATAAAATAAGCATATTATTAAACTTTTTAATTTTATTGGTTAGAACAGTTAGTATTATATTACTATGAATGATGATGATATTCGTGAAGTTATTTTTGGTAATAGGCAGCTGTGTTATTAAAACAAATATTTTTAATTTAGATTGAATTTTTTAATTAAATGTTTTGATTAGTATATTTTAAGAGTTATCTAAGAAACTTTTTAGTATTTCTGATCGACTAGGATGTCTCAGTTTTCTTAGTGCTTTTGCTTCAATTTGACGTATTCGTTCTCTTGTAACATCGAATTGTTTTCCAACTTCTTCTAAGGTATGATCTGTATTCATATCAATTCCAAAGCGCATTCTTAATACTTTTGCTTCTCTTTCCGTTAAACCAGATAAAATATCATTAGTAATGGCTTTTAAACTTTCTGAAGTAGCTGATTCTAAAGGTAATTCTAAATTTGTATCTTCAATAAAATCACCTAGATGAGCGTCATCATCTTCACCTACAGGAGTTTCCATTGAAATTGGTTCTTTTGCAATTTTTAAAACTTTTCTAATTTTTTCTTCTGGGAGTAACATTTTTTCAGATAATTCTTCTGGAGTTGGTTCCCTCCCTATTTCTTGAAGCATTTGTCGTGAAATTCTATTTAATTTATTAATTGTTTCTATCATGTGCACAGGGATACGGATAGTTCTTGCTTGATCAGCTATGGATCTAGTTATAGCTTGACGTATCCACCATGTTGCATAAGTAGAAAATTTATATCCTCTTCGGTATTCAAATTTATCTACAGCTTTCATTAATCCAATATTTCCTTCCTGAATAAGATCTAGAAATTGCAATCCTCGATTTGTATATTTTTTTGCAATGGAAATCACTAATCTAAGATTTGCTTCTACCATTTCTTTTTTTGCTCTTTTAGCTTTTTCTTCTCCAAGTAGTATTCTTTTATTCAAATCTTTTGCTTGTTTAATTGTTAATCCTGTTTTTTTTTCAATTTTTAATAATTTCTTTATACTTTTTTTTATATCTTTTTTTATTCGATCTATTTTTAAAGGTTGATATTTTTTATTTTTAACAATTATTTTAAACCACTTATTTTTTGTTTTATTTTCTTGAAAAATTTGTAAAAAAATTTTTTTAGGTATTTTACAGGTTCTAGTAACCAACTGTAGTATCTCACGTTCCTGTAAGCGAATTTTTTTAATTATTTTTCTCATATTTTTTATTAAATAATCAAATTGCTTTGGTACTAAACGGAATTGTTTGAATATTTCAGATAATTCATGAATAGCTTGTATGGAATCTATATGATTTCTTTTTTTTTTTTTTATAGTATTATGAGTAATGTAATATTGTTTTTTAAGTTGTAAAAATTTCTTTTTTGCTAATTCTGGATCAATATTATTATAATCTTCTATAGTATCTTCGTTTTGTTCTAATTTTAAATGATTATCTTGGTCTGAAGAAAATGTTTGTTTTATTTGGTTATCTGAAATTTTGTTTAATTTAGATTCTGTATTTATGTCTATAAATCCTGTAATTAACTCGGATAGTCTAATATCTCCTGATTCAACTTTATTATATTGTTTTAGTAAATATAATATTGCTTCAGGATATTCTGAGACAGTTCCTTGAACTTGGTTAATACCATCCTCAATTCTTTTGGCTATATCTATTTCACCTTCTCGTGTTAGTAGTTCTACCGCTCCCATTTCTCTCATGTACATCCTTACAGGATCTGTTGTTCTTCCAATTTCCGTTTCTACTGTAGATAAGACATGTGCAGCGGCTTCTACTGAGTCTTCATCAGTATCGGCTGGCGTCTCGTTTATAATTAATTCCTCGATTTCTCTGGCTTCTTCTACTACTTGAATACCTAAATCTTTTATCATTTGTATGATATTTTTAATTTGGTCTGAGTCAATGATATCATCTGGGAGGTGATCATGAACTTCTGAGTATGTTAAATATCCTTGTTCTTTCCCATGTGACACCAATAGTTGTAATTGTGATTTTGGTTTTTTTTTCATAAGACGAATATCCATGTACGCTGATTAATTTATTTGCGATAAATAATGATATATATTAAACTATGTAAGTAATTTTTTTATATAGTATTGTGTATATATTTTTATATAAATAAATCTTGATTTACTTTATCGTATAACTTATTTAAGGGAGGTATATAGTGACAGAAAATTATTAATTACTGATATATAAAGTTTTTAATTTTTATTAATTTTTTAGTTATGTTCCATAATTTTTTTTTTTCAGAGGTATTTAACCCGTTTTTTTTTTCTTGTATAATTAACTGATTGTATTGATATTCTAGGTCTTGTATTTCAAGATTATGTAAGAGTTCCTTAAATATATTATGTACGTTTTTTTTTGAAATCATATGATCCCAAATACTAAAATATTGAAAAATTTTTTCCCATTTAGTAAATCTATAAAATTCTAAAAGATGCCCAGTTTTAAAGATTTTTTTTTTAATAATTAATTGAATTAAATCTATAAAAATGCTTTTTCCGTTAATTTGAAATGTTTGAATTTTTTTAATATTTTTGATTTTTTTTACTAATATTGGATTTTGTATAATTAAACTTATTAGTAATCGCATTGTAGTCATTTTAATTGTTTTAATTTTTAATGGACTGGTATTTTTTTTTTTGATTTTAATTAATTTTTTTAATTGGTATGTATCTAATATCCCTATCGTATCCCCTAAAATTTTTCTTAGATGAATCTTTATGACCGTGCTAGGTATTTTTTTAATTAATGGAATTATGAATAGGCTTAGTTTAATGCAATCCTGAATACAGTTAAAATTAATTTTGTAAGGAATTCTTTTAAATAAAAATGAATAGAGTGGTTCAGATTGCTGTATTCTTTTTTCAAATTTTTTCTTTCCTTCTTTATGAATTAAACTACTAGGATCTTCATTATTAGGTAATAACAAAAAATCTATTTTATAGTGATCATATAAAAAAGGTAGACATGTATTTAGTAAGGCCCAATTTGCTTTTCGACCAGCATCATCTCCATCAAAACAAAATATAATATTTTTACTAATCTGAAAAAGTTTTTTTACTTGATATGAAGTAATTATTGTTCCTAGTAAAGCTACTGCATAGTTAATTTTAAATTGAGTTAGTGAAATAACATCTAAATATCCCTCTACTACTAATATTTTTTTAGGTTTAGGATTATGTAAATAAAGTTCGTATATTCCGTATAGGTTTTTTTTTTTATGAAATGTTATTGTTTCAGGTGAATTTAGGTATTTAGGGTAATTTTTATCATTTACTATTCTTCCTCCAAAACCTTTTATTCTACCGTATTGATCTTTTATTGGAAATATAATTCTTTTTTTAAATCGATCAATATAATTATTTTTTATATTTTGAATGCTTATCCCACAATCTATTAAAATAGATGTATTAATAGCAGTTTTTTCTTTAATATAATTAGTTATTTGATTATTTTCTGATATTGCGAATCCTAATGAAAATTTTTTCATTGATATATATGTAATCCCGCGTTTAACTAAGTAACTATATGCTTCATTTGGAATTTTAAGTAAATTTTTTTTATATATACTTGATATTTTTTTTAAAAGAAAATATATATTTTTTTTATAAAAATATTTTTTTTTTAATTCACTATTTTTTTGAATGTAAGGTAAATCAATTCCGTTTAATTCAGTTAATTCTTTAATGCTACTTAAGAAGTCTAATTTTTCATGTTTAATAAGAAAGTCTATTGCATTCCCGTGTACCCCGCACCCAAAGCAATAAAAAAATTGTTTTTGTGGATTTACTGTAAATGATGGTGTTTTTTCATAGTGAAAAGGACATAAAGTTTTATAATTATTACCAGTTTTTTTTAATGAAAGATGTTTGTTGATTAATTCTACAATATCCGTACGTTCTATTAATTCATGGATAAAATTTTGAGGGATTTTTTTTCTCGGTTTTTTAATTATCATATATTAATTTTTAATTTTTTTCGACCGTCATTATTTAAAATAAACGGTCTCAATATTTTAGAGTATTAAAATAATTATTTATTAATACATTCGTATACGTTTAGAATTTTCTCGTGCTAGTTTTTTAGCTAATCGTTTAATAGCTGATGCTTTTGATCTTTTTCTTTTAGTAGTAGGTTTTTCATAAAATTCTCTTCTACGTATCTCTGCGAGTATTCCAGCTTTTTCACAAGATCTCTTAAATCTTCGTAGAGCAACATCAAAGGGTTCATTTTCTCTGATTTTAATGAAGGGCATAATCATTCCCATGTAGGTTTCTTATTTTTTAAAGCGGATTTTTATATTTTAAATTAACAAAAATAAACAATTTATTTAGATAAAATATAATTTTATTCAAATATATTATATGAATAATTTTTTGTTTAGTATATATTATATCATATTTATTTAATATACATTACGCGATATATATTCTATATTTTGTTAATTAAAAATTTAATAATTTAATTTTGGAAGAATTATGAAAATATTAGGAATAGAAACTTCGTGTGACGATACTTCTGTAGCTATTTATGATGAAAAATTAGGATTAGTTTTTCATTCTACTTTAAATCAAAATAAAGTTCATGCCCCATTTCACGGAATTGTACCTGAATTAGCAGCTAGATCTCATTTAGAAAAATTAATTTTATTGGTTAAAAAAGTTGTTTTAAAATTTTCTATTGATATGAAATTAGGTGTTCATAGTGGAGTTTTGAATGCTATAGCTTATACAACAGGTCCCGGTTTAGTTGGATCATTATTAGTTGGAGCAACTATTGCTTGCTCGTTATCTTTTTCTTTAGGTATTCCTTGTATTTTAGTTAATCATTTAGAAGGACATTTATTATCGTTTATGTTAAATAATACAAAAGATACGTTTCCTTTTTTAGTGTTATTAGTATCAGGTGCTCATACGCAATTAATTGATGCTCAGCGTTTAGGAAAGTATTCTATATTAGGAGATACTTTAGATGATTCTGTTGGAAATATTTTTGATTATATAGCAAGATTATTAGGTTTAGGTTATCCTGGTGGTAAAAAATTGTCGAATTTAGCAAAACATGGTTGGTCGGGAAAATATTTTTTTCCTCGTCCAATGACTAAATATCCTAATTTAAATTTTAGTTTTTCTGGTTTAAAGACACATGTAAAAAATGTTATTTTAAGTAGTTCTGGTTCTTGTCAAGAAAAAGCTAATATTGCTAAAGCTTTTGAAGAAGCTGTAGTAGATACTTTAGTCATAAAGTGTGAGTTAGCTCTTAGAAAAACTAATTTAAGGAATATTCTTGTTTGTGGTGGAGTAAGTTCAAATTCCTTATTAAGAAAAAAATTAAAATTTTTAACAAGATCATATAACGGGCGGTTTATTGTTTCTAAAAAAAAATTTTGTACAGATAATGCAGCTATGATTGCATATGTAGGTTTTTTGAGATATAAATTAGGTTTATATTTTGAAGATACATTAATTTCAGTGCATCCAAATTTATTGATTAATGACATGATTTAATCATTTTTATAATAAACATTATAATTAGATTTGTCATACAAAATATATTATTAATTATCAAAATATTACTATAAAATTATTATTACTTTTTATATTAAAGTAATTTTTATAATTTTTATACTTTTTATTTTATCGTGGGTATAGTTTTGAAAATTTATTTAGTTGGAGGAGCGGTTCGAAATCGCTTATTAGGTTTCCCTATTAATGATCGTGATTGGGTAGTAGTAGGTTCTAGTCCTCAGGATATGTTAAAAAAAAAATATCAACAAGTAGGAAAAGATTTTCCTGTTTTTATACACCCAATTACTCATGAAGAGTATGCTTTAGCAAGAACTGAAAAAAAAAATGGATTGGGTTATTTAGGTTTTTTATGTAATTTTTCTCCTAATATTACTTTAAAAGAAGATCTGATGAGGCGTGATTTAACTATTAACTCAATGGCACAAGATGAATCAGGAAAAATTATTGATTTTTTTGGTGGTCAAAAAGATATTAAGAGGAGAGTTTTAAGACATGTATCTTCTTCTTTTAAAGAAGATCCTTTAAGGGTGCTTCGAGTTGCTCGGTTTGCTGCAATGTTATCACATTTAGGTTTTTATATTTCAAAAAAAACTTTGTCTTTCATGAAAAGTATTTGTAATAGTAAAGAATTATTATATTTAACTCCAGAGCGAATATGGAAAGAAACTTATAAGGGGTTATGCACTCCTAATCCCCAAGTTTATTTTCAAGTACTTCATCGTTGTAATGCGTTAATGTATTTATTTCCAGAAATTAATTATTTTTATTCAAGAGAATTTTCTTCTGTATTTGCTAACAAATATATTAATATTGTTAACAAAAGTTTTATTCAATTATCTAGAGTTTCTAAGAAGACTCAAAATGTTGATATTCGTTTAGCTTATTTTTTTCAATTTGTTGGTCAAATTTATTTTTTCTCTCATATGAATAAAAAAAATATTTTTTTTTGTAAAAATTCAGTTTTTTTATTAAATAACTTATTTAAAAGATTAAAGGTTCCTAAAGAAACGCAGAAATTTTCGATATTATTATGCGGATTCCATTATTTTTTACAAACTATAGAAATACAAAGTTCTGAGCTAATTGTTAATTTTTTTAATATCATGGATTTATGGAGAAAACCAAACCGGGTGGATCAATTATTATACTTAGATTTTGATTATGATTTAACATTTTATAAAAGTATTAATCGAAATAAATCATTAGGTTTTTTGTTACAACGCATGTTTTTAATTGTTAAAACTGTATCTATTGATTCACTTTCAGATAAAAAGTTATTTCAAGGTATTCAAATAAAAAATGAATTGTATCGTTTGCGAGTACAGAGATTACAACAATGGAGAAAAAATAATTTTTGATTTTTTGCTTTTTTATAGGTGTTACAATTTTATTTTTATAAATTTTAATTTTTTTTTAAAAAAATATATCACTTTTATTAAAGTAAAATTTACTATTTTGGTTTTCTATATATATTCCATCGTTTTTCTAGTTTTTATTTATTAAATTATATTCATTATTGTAATGAATATAATTTTTTTTAAAAAATTTATATTACTGCTAATATACTGATTCCAGCTCGTACATAGTATAAAAAATTTTTTTTTTTCTTCATTTTTTTGTTACTATATATTTTTATTAATGTATCAAGATTTATAATATTTTTTTTTATATTAGAGTTTTTTATGGTAAAAATAATAGTTCCGGCACAAATCTTTTGATTTTTTTTATTTTTAATCATTTGATATACTTTATTTTTTTTTTTATATTTATTTTTTATTGTAATTGTTATATTTGAATCTAATTGCATTATGAAAGACATTTTTTCTAATTGACAATTATAAATAATTCCGTTACATGGAGCAACAATGATGTTTCCTTGAGAGCATATAGTTATTTTTTTTTTATAAATTTTATTTTTTTTTTTTTCAAAGATTTTTTTGATATTTCCAGAGATTGGTGAAAAAATATATTTTTTATTATCCATTTTTATATATCCTTATAATTTTATATATAATTAACTGTTTATATTTTTAGTAGTTATTTTTAGAAGTTTTATAGAGTTCAATTTAATTTTAGATTAAAGATTTTTTTTATTTTATTTATAAAAGCGTTTATTTTGAATTTTTGAAGTATTGATTGATTTTTATTAATATGAAATTTTTATTTTTATTACGGATATATTATGAAATTTATTCACGCAAAAATTAAAGAATTAAGGTTACAACTAAGATATCATAATTACCTGTATTATACTTTAGATTCCCCTGTTATTTCTGATGATGTATATGATTCATTATATGAAAATTTAATAAATTTAGAAAAAAAATATAGAAATAGTAGTTTATTACCATTATCCCAGCCATTATTAAAACAAATTGGTGGATGTAAATTACAAGTTTTTTCTGAATCTTTTCATAAAACTCCTATGCTTTCTTTACAAAGCACTCACGATATTAATCGGATTGTGTGTTTTAATAAAAAAATAAAAAAATATTTAAATAATATAGATGATATTTTGTATTATTGTGATTTTAAATTTGATGGTTTAGCTGTTAATTTATATTATAAAAATGGTTTTTTAAAATCTGCTTCTACCCGGGGGGATGGAAGAGTTGGAGAAAATATTACTAGAAATATTCATACTATATCTTCAATACCTCGTCAAATTTTAGGAAAAGATATTCCTAGAAAAATAGAAGTACGTGGGGAAGTTTTTATGAAGAAATCTGATTTTTTTCTTTTAAATCAGTCTTGTAAACAATTAGGAAGAAAGTTATTCTCAAACCCAAGAAATGCTGCTGCTGGTTCTTTGCGTCAGTTAAATCCAGAGATTACTCAGAAGAGAAATTTAATGTTTTTTGCTTATGGATATGGTTTGTTTTCTTATAAAAAATATATAAATAGTCATTTTAATCGATTGCTGCAAATAAAAAAATGGGGATTCCCTGTATACACGGATTATATTGTTTCCAATAAATTAACGGATATAATAGATTTTTATAATCAAGCAAATAATAAACGATCTCGTTTAGATTTTGAAATTGATGGTATTGTCGTAAAAGTAAATTCAGTTTTTTCTCAAGAAAAGTTAGGATATGTTGAAAAATACCCGAGATGGGCTATAGCTTTAAAATTTTTTTCTCATGATGTAGAAACAAGAATTACTAAAATTTCTTTTCAAGTAGGTAGAACAGGAGTAATTACACCAGTCGCTTATTTTAATCCTGTTAATATTTCAGGTGTAGTCATTCGAAAAGCATCTTTATATAATTTAAAAACTATGGAAAGATTGAATATCCATATTCATGATGTAGTTACTGTGTATAGAGCAGGAGACGTTATTCCTAAAATTAGGGATATTTTAATAAATAAACGAGATATTAAGTTAGTTAAAAAAATTTTTTTTCCTAAACATTGTGTTTCATGTCATACTAAATTAATTTTCTCATCTCATTTTCATGAATTTTATTGTCCTGCTGGTTTTTCATGTCCTGATCAAAATTCAAGAAGATTAATTTATTTTGCTTCTAAAAGTGGAATTAATATTCAAGGTTTAGGAAAAAAAAATATTATTAAATTAATAAAATATGCTTATTTACGAACCCCTGTAGATTTTTTTATTTTAAATATAAAGATTTTAGGAAATATACCTGGAATAGGGGAAAAATTATCTATTAAAATTATTAAGAATATTGAACTAGCTAAAAATTGTGTTACGTTAGATAAATTTATCTGTTCATTAGGTATATTAGGTGTAGGTAAAGCGATTGCTAAAAGCATATCGAATTATTACCAGTCTGCAAAAAAATTTTTATATACTAATAAATATGAATTATCAAAAATTAATGGAATTGGAAGTAATATTAATCAGTCAATTATGACATTTATAAAAAATAAAAATAATATCAAAATTATATTACGTTTAATTAAATTATTAAATATTTCATTTGTTTATAAATAATTATTTTTTATATATAAATTAAATTGATAAATATTAAAGTATTGGGTCGTGCAGGATTTGAACCTGCGACCAATTGATTAAAAGTCAACTGCTCTACCAACTGAGCTAACGACCCTTTTATTCTTTGGGTGATGACGGTCTCGAACCGCCGACCTTCTCCGTGTAAAGGAGAAGCTCTACCAACTGAGCTAATCACCCTTACATTCTATTGTAAGAGTAGATATATTATGAGTCAATATATATTTTATATATATTAGTTTATTTGATTAAAAAATATACAATTAATATGAATTTAGTTTGTTTTAATTGATCTTTTTAGTGATAAAATTTTAAAATTGAGTATTTTATGAAAATTACAACAAGATTTTCTCCTAGTCCTACTGGTTTTTTACATATTGGCGGGGTACGCACTGCTTTGTATTCATGGTTATTTGCTCGCAAATATGGAGGCTCATTTATTTTACGTATTGAAGATACAGATATTCAGCGCATTAAAAAAGACTCAGTTACTGATATTTTGTTTGGATTAAAATATTTAGGATTGTCATGGGACAAAGGTCCTATTTATCAAAGTGATCGGTTGAAAATATATCAAGACATAATATTGTTTATGTTAAAAAAAAAGATAGCATATAAATGCTATTGTTCTCAAAAACGTTTAGAAAAATTACGGAAAAAACAAATTTTAAATAAAAAAAAACCAAAATATGATAAAAAGTGTCGCAATGCTTTGTTTATTTTCAAGAAATCTAATATCCCGTACGTTATTCGTTTTAAAAATCCTGATAAAGGGTTTGTGACATTTAAAGATATGGTTAGAGGAAATATTAGATTTTCTAATGAAGAATTAGATGATTTAATTTTACAGAGATCTAATGGTACACCAACATATAATTTTTGTGTTGTTGTAGATGACTGGAAGATGAATATTACTCATGTGATTAGAGGAGATGATCATATTAATAATACGCCTAGACAAATTAATTTATTAAATGCTTTAGGAGCTGAAATTCCTATGTATGCACACGCTTCTATGATTTTAGATCCTAGTAGAAAAAAGTTGTCTAAACGAAATAATGTTATGAGTCTTAAAAGTTACATTGAGGAAGGATTTGTTCCTGAAGCTATATTAAATTATATTGTTCGTCTTGGTTGGTCTTATAAAGATAAGGAAATATTTTCTAGAGAGGAAATGATAAGTTTATTTAATTTAAAATCTATTAGTAAATCTCCTAGTATTTTAAATTATAAAAAACTATTGTGGTTAAATCATTACTATTTTAATCATTTATCTTTAAAAGAAAAATATAAGTATTTTTCTACTTATATAAAAGATAAAAAAATTATTTTAGATTCAAAAAGCGATATTCGAGGCTTAATAAAAGATTTTTTATGTCATTACAATACTTTAAAAGAATTTTCTATTTCATATAGTTATTTTTATGAAGATATTAATTTATCTAAAGTAGATAATATGCATTTTTATTGTAGTGCTATGAATGTAAAAATTTTAAAATTTTTACATCAAAATTTTTCTTTATTAAATGTATGGAATACTAAAAATATTTTAGAAGAAATACAAAAATCGGTATTATATTTTAAGATATTTTTTCAAGATGTAGCAATTTTACTTAGAATTGGAATTTCAGGAAAAAAAAATACACCTAATATTTCTTCTATTATACTTTATATAGGGAAAGATAAATTATTGTTTCGTATAAATAATTTTATAGAATATATAAAATATTATTTAAATAAATAATATTTTATTTATAATTTTAAATGATTTAACTGACAATTAGGGAATTTTTTGTAGTGATATTTATAATTAAGTAACTACATATTATATGTCATTCTTATAGAATAATAATAAATTTATAATTCTTTTCAATGTTAAATATTATTAAATTTAATTAGACATATAATATGTATAGGATATTTAATTTGATATTTTATAATTAAATTAATTTATTAATATATTCGTGTTAAAATTAAATATAATAAGAATGTTATTTTGATTATACTTGTATATGCATTATTTCTTCATATATACTAAGCAATTTATTTTGAGCTTGCATAAAAATTTTAATTATTTCTTTTTTGTTTTTAATTTTTGAGGTTGTATTGTTTTTTTTTAAAAAAAAATTTTTTTTTTGAATATTATTTTTTTCTTTTTCTTTAATTTTTTTAATTTTATAAGATATTTGTAAAAAGTTATTCCAAATTTTATAGGATTTTTTATTCTGATTTTTATTATATAGATTTATTATTTTATTTGATGTCGTTGTTTTTGGGTGGTTGTAATTTATTTTCATAATATTTTCCTTATTTTTGATATACTATATTTTATAGTAAAATTTTTATTTTATCATATAAAAAAAGTTTATTAGTAGATATGTTTTTATTTTAAATAATTAAATGTCATTAATTTATAATTTTATCGTTGCAAATTTATATTTTTATCACAATTATTTTTAGGAAAAAATTATGGATTGGATTAAAAAATTATTTTTACAAATTAAACAACAAGGAAAGAGTTTTTTGTTTGATTGGTCCTTTCAGTTAAAGTTTTTTATCTGCATTTTTTTAATTTTTTGTATCACAATGTTTTCTTTTTTTTTATGGAATAAAAAAACTCATTATATAGTTTTATATAAAAATCTTTCCACCCTAGAAAGTCAATGTATTAAATCTAGATTACAGAAGATGCATATCCCATATCAATTACGTGATTCTTCAAAAACTCTGTTAGTTCCTGAGAAAAATATATCCCAATTACATTTTTCTTTAATGCACAATAATCATGATCAGAAAAAAAGATATGGTCTAGATTTATTAGATCAAGAAAAATTTGGAATTAGTCAATTTCATGAACAGGTAAATTATCATCGAGGTTTAGAAGGTGAATTATCTGAAACTTTAGAGCGTATTTTTCCTATTCAAAATGCTCGTATTCATTTAGTTTTTAAAAAAGATACTGATTTTTTTCAAGACTCACAGATTCCTTCTGCATCTGTAGTATTGACATTACTTCCAAATACAGAATTGAAACAGGAGCAAATTGATGCTATTACTTTGCTAGTTTCTAGTAGTGTCCCCAATCTATCCTTTGATCATATAGTATTAGTCAATCAATCTGGAGTTATACTTAATAAATATAATTTACTGAAAACTGAATTTTTTAATGAAAATAAGTATAAAAAAATTGATATTTTAGAAGAATATTATTGTAATCGTATTAAAAAAATTTTAACTCCATTATTTGGATTAAAAAATTTAGTTGTTAATGTTCAAGCTAATGTATCGTTTTATAGTGATTCTATAAATCTAATCCATAAAAAAACTCCACTTGTATCATATCCAACTAAACAATTGTTAAATAATTCTGTATATCTTCAGTCTGATTCTAAAAATAATGTTACATTATTTAATGTTTTGAGATTTAATTTCTTAAAATTTTTTTTTCCAAATTTTTTTGGTAATTGTTTTATTAATAACGATGATATAGGAAAATTAATATATCTAGACTTATTTAATATTAAATCAACTCCTCATGTTAAATCAGATCAGTTAGATTTTCATAAATTTATGAATAATCTTCAAGATACTAAATTAAGGAGTAATGATTTAAAACAAACAAATAAAAATGATTTTTTCCCTGGATTTAGAAAAAATGAAATTAAAAATTTTACAATAACAATTTTAGTAAATTATAAAAAAAACAAATCAGGTATTTTTGTTCCTTTATCTAATGAAGAGTTAAAAAGAATAAATTTATTAACTAAATCCGTAATTAATTTTTCAAAAGAAAGAGGTGATCGAGTTAATATAATTAATTTTATGTTCAATGACTCAAAAAATGAAATACCAGTTAAGAACTCATCTGTCTTAGTTTATTATTATTTTTATTATCTTTTATTCTTTTGTCTGGGTATCTTCTCCCTTTTTTTTGTATGGTTTTTAAAAAAAGTTTTTTTAAATTTTTGGTTAGATAATTTTAAAAAAAATGATATTTCTCGGGGTACACATACAAATATTATCTCAAATCATAAAGAAAATAATAAATTAAAAAATAATAATTTTTGTATTAAGAAAGTTGTACTTAATAAAAATCCTAAAATTGTTGAGAGAGTAATACGTTATTGGATAAAAAGGAAATGATTCATTTAAATGGTATACAAAAAAGCGCTTTATTGTTATTATCTCTAGATTTAGAAGAGTCCGTACAGGTATTAAAATTTTTTACTGAATTAGAAATTAGTGTTTTTATGGAAACGATTGTATCCTTTGATGCAAATATAATTCAGTTTTCTGATGTAGTGCTTCATGATTTCTATGTTATTTTAAAAAAAAATCAAATTTTTAATTTTGATATGAAATCACATATATCTGGAATAGTAGAAAAATCTATAGGAAAACGGAAATCTAATAAATTACTAAAAAATAGTTTTATGAAAAGTGTTTTTTTACATAATATTTCTAGATTAGAGTTGTTAGGTTCAAAGAATATATTTTTTTTAATTCAAAATGAAAATTTAAATATTATTTCAACTTTATTAATGTATATAAATTATAATATATCTGCACAGATTTTGGCATTATTTGAGAAAAAAAAAAGATCAGATATTTTAATTAGAATAATGTATTGTGTAGATCTTCAGGAAACAGTTTTTATTGAATTAAATAAAATAGTACACTGCATTTTATTAGATTATCAAAAATCGTCTTTAGAAGAATGCAGAATTGATAAAATTATTAGTATACTATTATTTTTTAAAAAAAATAATATTATTCAATGGATCAAAAAAATAAATACATCATACTCATATATATTAAATAATAGAATTATTAAATATTTTAAATTTGAAAATATTATAGATCTAACGGATAGTAGTATTAAGTTTATTATTAATAATATTGATATTAATCAATTATGTATTGTATTAACTCATGAAGATAATATTGTAAAAAAAAAGTTTATTAATAATATGTCGATAAATAACTTGAAATATTTCAAAGATACTTCTTTCGTGAATTCACAGGTCTCGTTAGAAAAAATATATTTAAAAAGAAATTTATTGCTGACAAAAATTAAACAATATATAAGGGACGGGAAGGTATTCATAGAATAAAATTAGGTAGAATATATGAAAAAATTTATAAAAAATGATTTATGGAAAAAGTGGAATCCTAGGAAATTAGACAAATCATTTCATTTAGTCAATTTCCTAGACGGAAAAAAATATAAAAAAATTTTATCTGAACCTTTTTCTAAAGAAAAAAAATTTGATAAATTAAAATATTCTCATATTTATAAAAAAGGATATAATCAAGGGTGGTTAGACGGTTATAAAAAAGGATATTATTCTGGTTGGTTTCAAGGCCGTGTTGCTGGAAATAATTTATTTCTAGAAACTTTTTCTCGTTGTATTCAAATACAATGCGCAAATTTATTAAAAAAATTTCAGATAGCTATATATCATTTTAATGATGGTTTTTCAAAACGTTTAATGAGAATTGTACTACGATTATCAAAAATTTTAGTAGATGATATTTTTATAATTAATAAAAATTATATAAAAGAAAAAATTAAACAATTAACACAAAAATCACATCTTATGTTTAAAAAATTACAACTACATGTTCATCCAGAAGATTATGATATAGTAAAGAAGAAATTTGGAACATTAATGAACATGTATGGTTGGATAATAGTTTTAAACGAAAAAATAGATACTAATAGCTATAAAATTATTACACAAGAAGGAGAATTAGATGCTTCTATGTCATCTTTTTGGAATCGAGTAAATAATGCGGCTAATTTATCGGATTAAAAATATATGAATATATCATTAAATTCTTGGTTTAATAAAATTGATATATTTGAAGAAAATATATCCTATCTGACTAATACAATATATTCGGGTCGAGTATTAAGTGTTAATAACTCAATCATTGAAATTACTGGGATATATGCGCCTATTGGGAATTTTTGCTGGGTTGAGCGAATACATAAAGAACAAATTTCTTTAATGATGTGTAAGATAGTTGGTTTTAATAAAAAAATTGTTTTTGTAACACCTTTGCAAAATTTAGATGGTATTTTTCCTGGAGCTAGAGTTTTTAATCAGAATGATACAACCAATCATGGTATAAAAAATAATATTTTTCCTTTAAGTAAAAATTTATTAGGTCGTGTCTTAGATGGGCTAGGATTTCCTTTAGATAATAAAGGGATTGTTCATTCTAAGAAAAAATTATTTAATTTTTTTAAAACTCCTATCAATCCCCTTAAAAGGGCTCCTGTTACAGAAATTTTAGATACTGGAGTTCGTGTTATTAACAGTCTATTAACGATTGGTAAAGGACAAAGGATGGGAATATTCTCTCAAGCCGGGATAGGGAAAAGTATGTTGCTTGGTATGATTTCTAGGCATTCAGACGCTGATATTATTGTAGTTTCTTTAGTTGGAGAAAGAGGAAGAGAAGTAAAAGATTTTATTGATAATATTTTAGGATTAAAGAGTTTAAAAAAATCTGTTGTAATTGTTTCCCCGGCTGATGTTACACCGATGTATAAGATACAGTCAGTACAATATGCTACATCTATAGCAGAATATTTTTGCAAACAAGGGAATCATGTATTATTAATAGTAGATTCTTTAACGCGATATGCTATGGCTTATAGAGAGATATCTAATTCAATGAAAGAAGCTCCGGTATTAAAAGGATATCCTGCATCTATTTTTTCGAGTATTCCATATTTAGTTGAGCGTACAGGTAATATCCATAATAGATTAGGATCAATTACTTCTTTTTATACAGTCCTAACTGAAGGAGATTTGTATAACGATCCTGTTTTAGATATAGCAAAATCTGTATTGGATGGTCATATTATATTATCTAATACTTTATCGCAATCAGGACATTATCCGGCTATTGATGTTCAAAAATCTATTAGTCGATCTATGCATTCTATTATAGATAGTGATCATTATAAAAATGCTATTTATGCTAAAAAAATAATTTCATGTTATAATAATCATTATGATATAATTAATTTGGGTGTTTACTCTCCAGGAACAAATAAACTACTAGATAAATCAATACGTATTTGGCCATATTTAACAGATTTTTTACAGCAAGATCTTTTGAGTAGTTTTTCATATTACGAGTCTGTTATAGGTTTATCAAAGTTATTAAAATAAAGTTAAATTTTAAATACGGGAGGTTGTATGGTTTTTAATGTATCACATATATATATTATGAAAAAAAAATAGAATTAGATATTAAAAAGAATCTAACTTCTTTAAATTTTTATAAAAATAAAAAAAAAAAAATACAAGAATATTTATTAAAAATTAAAAGATATATAAAAAAATACATTTTTTTATTATATAAGAAATATTTATATGGAATTAAAAAATATATCATTAAAGTATATATTAATTTTATATTAATGTTACAAGTAGCCATGAAAAAGCAAAATTTTTGGGTAACATATTTTAAGAAAAAGATTAGAAGGAAATATGTTATATATAATCGACTATATTCTACTTTAGAACAATGGAAAATATTAGAATCGCGTTTCAAGTATCGAATAAAAAAAAAACGAATGTTAACAGAACAACGCGAAGAAAATATTATGTGTTTAAATATTTATAATATTTATTTAAAATAAAAATTAGATATGATCTAGATTTTTATTATTTGTATTATTTTTTAAATATAATGTATAATAATTTTTATAAAAAATATTATCCCTTCTCTATCTATTTAAAAAAATATTTATGTTAAAATTACAATCTAAATTATTTTGTCATGATTCTAAAAATAAAAAGTTGAATCGAATAAATTTTATTAATTTTTATTTAAAAAGAAAAACTTTCTTTTTTCAATTTATTTTGCATGATTTTTGTTTGTTGTTTAAAAAAAAATTTGAAGAATTTTTTTCTTGTAATATTACAATAGATTTTTTGCGATGTTTTGTCAATCCTCGAACAGATATAGAATATTTATGTTCTCAATATATAGGAAAACAGTTTTTTTTAAAAGAAAGTATTACAGATATATGCGCTATTATAATTAAAAAAAATTTTTTTTCTTTTTTTATTAATTATTTATTTGGAAATAGGCAATTTTCTATACATAAGAATAATAAATCTTTAACAAAGAATGAAATAATTATTGCAGAATCTTTCTTTGAAAAAATATTTAAAATTTTGAATAAGACACTTTTTTTTGATTTCAACTGTTCTATTATTAATAATTTTGAGTATGTAAAATTAAAATATTTTCAATGTCATTGCTTTTCTAGTGATTCTTATGCTTGTTTAATTTTTAAAGTATTTTTAAATAGAATTGTTACTAATTTATATATCTATATACCTTTAAATATGGTAAAAAATTTTCAAAAATAAATTTTTAGTTATAATTTAAATTATTTTTATAAAAATTTTATTTATCTATGATGTTAACTGTAATGTAATACATAGTGACATGTATCTGATAATTCAATTTTAAAAAAATATAAATTATATAGGTAATATCATGAAAGAAAAAAATAAAGAATTAAATAAAATGGATTCAACAGAAATAACAAATAACTCAGTATTAGAAAAAAATAAAAATTATTCTAATAATGCTAATTTTTTTAAAAAAAAAAGAAGTGCGTCAGATGATATATTTCAAAAAATAGATTCTTCTAAACTGGATAATTCTGTTTTTATGTCCGTTCCTTTACATTTAACTGTAGAATTAGGAAAAAAGAAAATTACTATTCAAGAATTATTACAATTATCAAATGGTTCTATTTTAGCATTAGAAGATAAAGTAGATGAGCCATTAAATATTTTTGTAAATAATTTTTTAATTGCTTTAGGAGAATTGGTTGTTCATAATAATAAATATGGTGTTCGTATTATAAAGTTGATGTCTAATCAAATAAAATAAAGTTATTTTAATTCAATATGATATGGATAGTTTTATGAAATTATTTAATTTAATTCAATTAAAATCTATATATATATTCAATCATGCAATTTTAAAAAAATACATAGGTGTCAGTAGTATGATTAGCGTTTTATTATACATTTTAGGAATATTTTTGTTTTTATTTGTTTTAGTTAAAATATTTAGATTATTTAATCATAAAAGTAATATGAACAATTATATGTATATAACTGATCGAATTTACTTAAATTCTACTCAGTATGTTTGTATATTAAATATCAATAATATGCGATTATTATTGAGCGTTACTAATAGTGCAATTAATTTAATACATATTTTACCTCCAAATGAAAATATCATTATTAAAAAGCAAAAACAATATTTTATATTTACTTTATTTTTGAATATTTTTCGATTAATTTTAGGTTTTTTTAGATAAAAGGTATATATATATCAATATATACAATTTTTTTTATTATGTTTTTGATTTTTTTTTAAATCAGGCTCATTAATTAAATGATTAACTTTAATTTAAAGTGGAGTTTATCCTATTGAATATTTCCATTCAATCGTTTCTTTTAGTTTCTTTATTAAGTTTCGTTCCTGCTTGTTTGTTAATGATGACATGTTTTACTCGTATTATTATAGTTTTTAGTTGTTTAAGAAATGCTTTAGGGGTCCCTTATTCTCCTCCTAATCAAGTATTAATCGGATTGTCTTTATTTTTGACATTTTTTGTAATGTCTCCAGTAATAGATAAAATCTATCATACAGCATGTATTCCTTTATATAAAAATGAAATTACTTTAAATTCGGCGATAAAAAAAACTTTAAACCCTTTATGTAGTTTTATGTTAAAGCAAACTCGTAAATCTGATATTTCTATTTTCTGGGGGTTAGCAAAAATACCTTATTCTATGAACAAAGAGAATATTCCGATTCAGATTTTAATTCCAGCATTTATTATTAGTGAATTAAAAACTGCTTTTCAAATTGGATTTACAATTTTTTTGCCTTTTTTGATTGTTGATTTAGTTATTGCTAGTATTTTAATGTCTTTAGGTATGGTAATGATCCCTCCAGCAACTATTTCTTTGCCATTTAAGTTGATTCTTTTTGTTTTATCAGATGGTTGGAGATTATTGGTATTATCTCTCTCAAAGAGTTTTATTATATAAAAGTATATTTTTGGTTGTTATGATGAATAAAATGGGTGTGTATATGAGTCAAGATTTTTTTCTTATATTATTTAAAGATTCAGTAAAATTTGCTTTTTTGTTATCAGCTCCTTGTTTACTAGCATCTTTATTTAGTGGAATTTTAATTAGTTTTTTTCAATCTTCTATGCAGATTAGTGAACAGACACTGTCTTTCATACCAAAAATTATTTCTGTTTTTTTATCATGTATATTTTTTGGTCCATGGATGTTGCAGGTAACCGTAGATTACATAAAAAATATTTTTTATATAATATCGATTTTAAAATAAAGTATTATCATGAATAATTTATTTTTTTGGTTTGCCCCGTTTTTAAGTTATGATGTTATTTTAATTATGATTCGTATTTTTTCATTGTTAATTTATTCTAATATACTGAATTATATAAATATTAATGATTTTTACAAGTTTTTCCTTATTTACTTAGTAAGCAATTTATTTTCTCCATTTATATTTATAGAAAATAAATATCATTTTTGTACTTTAGGTTTTCTCGGTATTGCATTACACCAATTATTTATTGGTATGTTAATGGGTATAGCATGGAAATGTGTTACCGCTTGTATATTTTGCATAGGAGAAATTATTAGCTCACAAATTGGTTTATCATTCTCTATTGTTTTAGATATGAAAAATCAATTCTATTCCTTATTAATTTCCAATTTATTAAATATTTTTTTTTTATTTTCGTTTTTTATTTTAAATTTTCATTTATATTTAGTAATTTTATTTATTAAAAGTTTTTCTATACCTTTCTTCAATAGTATTGATATATATCAGAATGTTTTTTTATCTTTAATAAATTTTTCAAACATTATTTTTTTAAATGCAGTACATTTTT
This sequence comes from Buchnera aphidicola (Cinara strobi), assembly GCF_900560745.1. Taxonomy (NCBI): domain Bacteria; kingdom Pseudomonadati; phylum Pseudomonadota; class Gammaproteobacteria; order Enterobacterales; family Erwiniaceae; genus Buchnera; species Buchnera aphidicola. The sequence goes on from NZ_LR025085.1 coordinate 59,487, forward strand.
CTATACCAGTATTATTTTTGTTTTTAATTTTGTATATAGCATTTATGATATTTAATCGTTTAGATCCTAATACTTCTTTATTTTCTTCTTTTTCTATTTTTGTTTTATTAGTAGGGATATTTATTTTAAGATATTTTATTTATAATTTATATTTTTTCAGTAGTTTATTAATAAATAATTTACTTAATTATTTAAGTATTTTATTTTTTAAAACGAAATTGAATTAATAACCATATTATTTTTTAAATTTTCAGTATTTTTAAAAATATATTTAATTGGAGATCTTATGATAGATCTCCAGTACTTAAAATTAATACTATTTTGTTTATCTATTTTTTATTTAATTTTTTTTTCTTCGTATAAAACATGTTTTTTTATGATAGGATCATATTTTTTTAATTTTAATTTATTACTTTGATTAATTTTATTTTTAGTAGTGGTGTAATAATGATGACTTCCACTAGATGATATTAATTTTATTTTAACTCTATTACTTTTTGCCATATTTTATCTTCTTATAATATATATTTTTTATATATTTCTGAAATTCCAAATTTATTAATCATACGTAATCCTTTAGCTGATATTCGTATTTTTATTTTTTTTTTCTCTTGTGGTAGCCAAAATGTATGGTATTGTATATTTAAGGAAAATTTTCTTTTAGTAGCATTCATTGCATGTGATCTATTATTTCCTAACATAGTTTTTTTTTTGGTAATTTGACATATTTTTGACATATTTTTCCTATGACTTGTATTTTTTATTTTTTAAGAGATATTTTTGAATTTTATTAATATTTTTTATTATTATTTTTTATATGATATCTATTTATTGCTTTTGTGATTATATATTTAGCTTCTTCAAAATTTTTCCAACCTTTTACCTTAGTCCACTTATTTTTTTCTAGATTTTTATAGTTTTCAAAAAAGTATATAATTTGTTGTTTTAGTGATTTTGATATTTGATCAATATCATGAATTTTTTTATATTCTTTTGTAATTTTTTTATGCGGGACGGCAAGTATTTTTTCGTCATTTCCTGATTCATCTTCCATCTCTAAAACCCCTACAGGGATACATCTAATTACAGATGTAGACTGTATAGGGTATGGAGTAGGTATTAAAACATCTAATGGATCTCCATCTAAAGCGAGAGTTTGATTAATAAATCCATAATTACAAGGATAAAACATATTTGTTGGTATAAATCTATCTACATATAGAGCTTTGAATGATTTATTTATTTCATATTTAATAGGATAAGAGAAAGCTGGAATTTCAATAATTACATATATTTCATGTGGAGCATTTTTTCCAGATGGTATATTATTTATGTTATTCATTTTGTTTTTATTTTTTCCGTTCTGAATATTATAATAACTATATTTTTATACTCAGTTTATTAAAAATATATTTTTTTCGTATTACTATTTTATAGTACTATACTACAGTATAGTCATAATGATAAAAATTATCTTTAAAAATATGTTTTTATTTTTATAAAAAGTATTTTTTTATTCCATGTCATATATAAGTATTATATGTCTTATAATTTTATATGGATTACTTTATTTATATTTTTATTTTGAAATATATGAATTTATAGGGGTTTATCAATGTTATCTTCTTATCATGCGCAACAAGATTTAATTGTTATAAAAAACAATATTCAAGATATGTTATTATATTTAAATAAAATTGTATCCAGTGGAATGATTGAAATAAAAAAAACATATTGTTTTATTTTATCAAGTCGATATGGAATTATTGATAATATAGAATTATATAATTATGTAAATAGTTTAGTCACTACTTATGATAATGGGCGTCAATCTATTGTTTCTTCTAGCGATATTTCTATTAACGGAATTCAAAAATCTATTAATCAATCAGTTAATATAGTTAAATATACACAAATTGATAAAAATTTTGGATTACCTCATTATGATTTATTATTTAAAAATAAAAAAAAAATAAATTTATTTTTTCCACATGTATTTAATTTAGATGAAATTAAGGATTTAGTAAATAAAGTTGATTCATCTGCTTTAAGATTTGATTCTAAAATAATTAATACAGAAGGATCTACTTTTGAATATTTTATTAATGTGCGAGTTTTAGGGAATAGTTTTGGATGGATTGGTACATATTTATCAACATATTATTGTTTATCAAGTTGTGTTGTTGCGGGTCATAATGAATCTATGGAAAGAGATTTTTTTTATACTGTCTCTAGAGATTTTTATGATTTAGATGACCCAGAACGTGTTGGTTGTTCTAGTGCTAAAAAGAGTTTATCTAAATTACACTCTAGAAAAATACACACTCAAATTTCTCCAGTAATATTTATTTCAGATATAGCATACAAGTTATTTAGTTATTTAGTTAGCGCTATTCAAGGTTATTCCGTATATAAAAAATCAACATTTTTATTAAATTTTTTAAATAAGAAAATTTTTCCTAGTTGGTTAGATATTTCTGAAAATCCCTTTTTAGAAAAAGGTCTATCATCTCGTTTATTTGATGGCGAGGGTGTAGCTACAGTTAGAAGAAAAATTGTAGAAAAAGGTATTTTAAAAACATGGTTATTAGATACATATACAGCAAATCAATTAAAAATGAATAGTACTGGTCATTCTGGTGGAATTTGTAATTGGATCGTATCTGGTTTTCAAGAGAACTGTTCATTTAGCGAGCTTTTAATAACAATGAATCGTGGTTTATTAGTTACTGAATTATTAGGTGATGGAGTTAATATTGTTACAGGAAATTATTCTCGAGGAGCCTGTGGCTTCTGGATAGAAGGAGGAAAAATAAAATATCCTGTTCATGAAATTACTATATCTGGTAACTTATTAGATATGTGGAATAATATTTCCTTAATGTCTAATGATGTTAATAAAAAAAATAATATTCATAGTTCATCTGTGTTAATAGATAAAATGCAAATTTCTGGTAATTAAATAAAATTTATCTATAAGATATAATCAATTTGATAATGATTATATCTTTTACAGATTATAAAGTTGATCTATAAGCCGGGTTCTGTTTAAAACAGTCATTTATCTAGATTAACAATCACTCATTAATTCAAGCAGCCTACCCGAAGGGGTATATTATAAGGGACTATATCCTTCTATCTGGCCTTGCTCCTAGTGGAAGTTTACCGTGCCAAAATTGTTACCAATTTTGCGGTGAGCTTTTACCGCACCGTTTCACCTTTTCCTACTACAATATTGTAAATATTAATATGATTTTATAATAGGTAGTTTATTTTCTGTTGTACTAGTCGTAAGATTTCTCTTCCCAGGTGTTACCTGGCACTATGTCCCTACGGAGCCCGGACTTTCCTCTTTTTAATATAAAAATATTAAATAGCGACTGTTCAATCAACTTTTTTAAATTTATTTATAATTGCATTATACAGAATATTTTTAGGATATCCATATATTTTTGAGACAATTTTAATTGCTGAACTTACGGAAGTTTCTTTTTTTATTATATTGATTATTTTAAATATTTTTTTAGGTATAGATTGAATTTTTTTTTCTTTTATACCGTTAATGATGATTGTTATTTCACCTTTTTTCCAGTTATCGTCATTGCTAATTTTATCTAGTATTTTATCTGCTGCTCCTCTTTGAATATTTTCCCATTTTTTTGTTATTTCTTTTGCAACTAATATTTTTCTTTTTTTTCCCATAATTTTTTTAATTAATTTAATAGTATTAATTAATCTTTTGGGTGATTCATATAAAATAATAGTACGTTTTTCTTCACTTAATTTTTTTATTTGATTTTGACATAATTGTTTTTTTTTGGATAAAAAACCTTCGTAGCAAAATTTATTAGATTGCAATCCAGAAGCGCTTAATGCTGTTATAGCTGCGCAAGATCCTGGAAGTGGAACTACACGAATATTATTATCATATGCATATTTAATTAATAAAAATCCAGGATCATTTATAACAGGAGTTCCTGCGTTAGAAACAAGTGCAAGATTATTTCCGTCTTTAAGTATATTAATATAATCTTGAGTTTTTTTTTTTTCATTAATAATATTTAAAGTTAATAATTTGTTTTTAATAAAAAAATAGTTTAATAATATAGAAGTATGTTTTTTGTTTTCTGTGATAATGTAATCTACTTTTTTTAAAATATCAATAGATCGGTATGTTATATCTAAAAGATTACCGATTGGGGTTGGAACAATATATAAGAGTCCTGTTTTATTTTTTTTTTATACATATTTATTTTTTCTTTTATTAAATTGTTTAAACATATAAAAAAATATTATATATATTTATAATAAAATGTATATAATATTTTTTATTATATTGTATATTTTATATATATAATATGATTGATTTTTAATTTAAAGGTTTTTATTATTTTATTGATATAGTTAATATACTTTTACATAAAAAATTTTTATAATTTTTTATATATTTTATAAAAAACATATTTTTTATAAATATTGATTTTTTTATTTAAAATAGGAAGAATTTGATTGAGAAGAATAGTGATTACTGGATTTGGAGTTTGCTCAAGTTTAGGTTGTGTAGAATCAGATATTGTAAAATCATTAAAAGAAGGAATTTCAGGTATATCTTTTTCTAATGAAATGAAAGAGTATGGTTTACGTAGTCATGTATGGGGAAATATTTCTAAAAATAGATTTAATGAGATACCTTACAGGTTATTGAGATTCATGAATTTTTCGTCTATGTATTCGTATATTGCTATGAAAGATTCTATTAGTAATAGTGGTTTATGTAAAAATATATATATGAAAAATCCTAGAGTAGGAGTTATTATTGGATCAGGAAGCAGTTTTATTCCAATTGATTCGTCTTTTATAAAAAAAAAAAAATATTTTTATCCAGTGACTCCATATAGCTTAATTAAGAGTATGCCTTCATCTATTTCAGCTTGTTTAGGTGCTTTTTTTGAAATTTATGGAATAAATTATTCTATTAGTTCAGCTTGCGCAACTTCGGCTCATTGTATTGGAAATGCCTATGAATTAATTTTATCTGGAAAGCAGGATATTATTTTTGCAGGAGGAGGGGAAGAATTAAGCTTGAATTTGGCTCATCAATTTGATGTAATGAGAGTTTTATCTGTAAATTTTAATCAACAGCCAAATTTTTCTTCACGTCCTTTTGATAATAATCGTGATGGATTCGTAATTTCTGGAGGTAGTGGAGTTTTAGTTTTAGAAGAACTTCACTGTGCGTTATCACGAAAAGCTAATATTTATGGTGAAATAATTGGTTATGGATCGACTTGTGATGGAGAAAGTGTTGTGCATCCATCTGGAGATGGATTTGTTCGCTGTATGAGTGAAGCTATAAAAAATATTAATGGTTCAGTTGATTACATTAATGCACATGGTACCTCTACTAAAATTGGAGATATTAAAGAATTAATTGCTATTAAAACTGTTTTTCAAAAATATGGAATCCCGTATATATCGTCTACTAAATCTATTTCCGGTCATTCTTTAGGTGCTTCTGGGGCACAGGAAATGATTTATATTATGTTAATGTTAAAATATAATTTTATTGCTCCTAGTATGAATATTGAATCTTTAGATCCGATTGCTAAAAATATGAATATTGTTCGTAATAGTACAAATTATAATATTAAAATTGCTATGTCTAATAGTTTTGGTTTTGGGGGTACAAATGTAAGTTTAGTTATTAAAAGATATCCTTAATAATAGGAGAATATTCTCTGTTATATAAGTTATGAGTATTTTTTAATATTTTTATTTAGTTTGATGAATTACCTGTATAATATTTAAGATTCTTTTTGTCATGAATTTTATTTAATTCTATAATTAAAATAAATATTTATATTTTTTATATTCGTATATTATTCTAATAATTTTTATTATTAATTATTTTTAAAAGGAAAGATTTATTATGGATCAACTAGAATGTTTAAAGAAACATACCATAGTGGTAGTAGATAGCGGGGATATAGATTGTATCAAGAAATATCGTCCTAATGATGCAACTACAAATCCTACATTAATTTTAAAAAGTGTTTTATCTAAAAAATATGATTATATTATTAATAACGCAGTTCAATATGCACAGAAAAACGGTGGATCTCGATTAAAAAAAATACAAAATGCTTGTGATATGACTGCAGTAGGGTTTGGTATTGAAATTCTAAAATATATACCAGGTTATATTTCTACAGAAATTGATGCTCGTTTATCGTTTGATAAGGATTTATGTATTAAAAGAGCCATAAAAATAATTCAATTATATAAAGATAATGGGATAGATTCCTCTAGAGTATTAATTAAATTAGCAGCAACATGGGAATGTATTCAAGCTGCTTATGAGTTAAAAAAATTAGGAATTTTATGTAATTTAACATTATTATTTTCATTTTCCCAAGCTCGAGCGTGTGCTGATGCTGGTGTTTTTCTTATTTCTCCCTTTATTGGTCGAATTTATGATTGGTATCAAAAATTTAATGATAATTCTAATTATTGTGTTGCTACAGATCCCGGAATTGTGGCATTTAAAAAAATATTTTTTTATTATAAAAAGTATAGTTATTCAACCATTATTATGGGAGCTAGTTTTCGAACATTAGAGCAAGTACTGGAATTAGTTGGATGTGATCGTTTAACTATATCTCCTGATATATTAGAACAAATTAAGATAAGCAAGTACAAAATTATTAAAAAGTTAGATAGTTGTCAAGTTTCAATAACTAATGTTAAGCCAACTCCTATATTAGAATCTGAATTTAGATTTTTACATAACGAAGATGCAATGGCTACTGAAAAATTATCTGAAGGTATTAGGCAATTCAGTTCGGATCAAATGAAATTAGAATTATTTTTTTCAGATAAATTATAATTTTAATATTTTAACTTAATAGGAAATAAAAAATATAAAAATTTTCATTATTAGAAATGTAATCTTTATAAAAAAATATTTAGGAAAAAGGAAGATGTATGTTGTCTAGAAAAGATTTATCAAATGCTTTACGTATTTTAAGTATAGATGCAATTCAAAAAGCACAGTCAGGTCATCCTGGGGCTCCTATGGGGATGGCGGATATTGCAGAAGTATTATGGCGTGATTTTCTTAAATATAATCCTGATAATCCAAATTGGTCTAATAGAGATAGATTTATTTTATCTAATGGACACGCGTCTATGTTGTTATATAGCCTACTACATCTTTCAGGATATAATCTTTCTATAGAAGATTTAAAAAATTTTAGGCAATGCTATTCTAAAACGCCCGGTCATCCTGAGTTATATTGTACTCCAGGTGTAGAGTTAACTACAGGTCCTTTAGGCCAAGGATTAGCATCAGGAATAGGTATGGCTATTGCTGAAAAATTATTTGCTCAATTTTTTAATAGAAAAAATTTTAATATTGTTGATCATTATACTTGGGTTTTTGTTGGTGATGGATGCTTAATGGAGGGAATCTCTCATGAAGCATGTTCTTTAGCTGGAACGTTAGGTTTAAGTAAATTAATTGTTTTTTATGATAAAAATGGTATTTCAATTGATGGTGAAGTAATTAATTGGTTTACTGATAATACAAAAGAACGTTTTTTATCATATAACTGGCATGTAATTGAAATTAATGGTCATGATTCAGAAGAAATTGAAAAGGCAATTCAAATTTCTAAAAATAATACTTTGAAACCATCACTGATAATATGTAATACAGTAATTGGGTTTGGGTCCCCTAATAAGTCCGGTCAATCATCTTCTCATGGAGCACCGTTAGGTGATGAAGAGATATTCTTGACTCGTAAACAATTGAAATGGGAACATCCTCCCTTTTTTATACCAGAGAATATTTATTCCGCTTGGAATCATAGTGAGAAAGGTAGGTCTGATGAATTATTATGGAATTCTCTGTTTTCTGAATATACGTTAAAATATCCTGATTTATCTCAAGAATACCAGCGTCGTCTTAAAGGAAAGCTGTCCCCTCGTCTACGCTCTACTTTAGATAAATTTTTATTAGAATTAAATGCAACTAAAAAAAATATTTCTACACGGGAAGCATCTAGAAATTTTTTAGAGTATTTTGGAAATCTATTACCTGAGTTGATTGGAGGATCTGCTGATTTAGCTCCTAGTAATCTAACTATGTGGTCCGGGTCTAAATCAATTAAAGATAATTTTAAGGGAAATTATATTCATTATGGCGTACGTGAATTTGGAATGACTGCTATAGCAAATGGAATTTATCATCATGGAGGTTTTATTCCATATACTGCAACCTTTTTAGTTTTCGTTGATTATGCTCGTAACGCTGTACGTATGTCAGCTTTAATGAAAACTAGACATATTTTTATATATACACATGATTCTATTGGGTTAGGTGAAGATGGACCTACACATCAACCAGTTGAACAAGTTGCTACTTTAAGATATATACCTAACTTAAGTGTTTGGAGACCTTGTGATTCTATAGAAACTTCGGTTGCTTGGTTTTATGGAATTAATAGAAAAACAGGTCCGACTGCATTGATATTATCTCGACAAAATATTCTTCAATTTTCAAGAACAGAAAATCAAATAGTTAATGTTTTTAAAGGAGGTTATATTTTTAAAGAATATGGTCGAAAAATATTTTTAATTATTATTGCAACAGGATCAGAAATACCGCTAGCTATTAGTGTAGCAAAGAAATTATATAAAACATATCATTATGGAATTCGTGTTGTTTCGATGGTATCTACTGATTGTTTTGATCTTCAGGATATTGAATATCGTGAATCAGTATTACCAAAAAAAATTATAAAAAGAGTATCTATTGAAGCTGGTATAAGTGATTATTGGTATAAATATATTGGAATAAATGGAGTTAATATTGGAATTAATACTTTTGGAGAATCTGGTCCTGGAATAAATTTATTTGAAATATTTGGATTTACTGTAGATAAAATTATTACACGTATTAAAGAGAGTTTTTTTAATTAAAGACTTTTATATATCTGATAAATAATATTTTTTTAAAAATATTTCAATTTTAAAATTATGTATAAAGTAATACCTGGATAATATATGTATACTACAGTTTTGAATTTAACTCAAGAGTTAATTAATATACCTTCTATTAGTCCATCAGATTTAGGTTGTCAAGAAATTTTAATAAATAGATTAAAATCTAATGGATTTTTTATAGAAAGAATGAATTTTAAGGATACAAAAAATTTTTGGGCTTGGCGAGGAGTTGGGAGAACCATTACTTTTGTTGGTCATACCGATGTTGTTCCTGCGGGTAATAAAAATAATTGGAATACCCCTCCATTTACATCTACCATATCAAATGGCATGCTTTTTGGTAGAGGGGCTGTAGACATGAAAGGTTCAATAGCCGCTATGTTCATTGCTGTAGAAAATTTTATTAAACAAAAACCTAATTATAAGGGTCGTATATCTTTTTTAATTACTTCAGACGAGGAGTCTTCCGGTAAAAATGGAACAAAAAAAATTGTTTCTATTTTGAAAAAAAGAAAAGAAAATATTGATTATTGTTTAGTTGGAGAGCCTACTAGTGAAAAAAAATTAGGAGATTGCATAAAAGTTGGGCGTCGAGGATCAATATCAGCAGATTTAACAATATATGGGAAACAAGGTCATGTGGCTTATCCTAATAAAGTCATAAATCCAATTCACTCAGCTTTGCCATTTTTATTAGATTTATCTAGTTTTTCCTTTGGTTATGAAGACGATTTTTTTGATCCTGTTACCATACAAATTTCAAAGATATGTTCGGGGGCAAACTATACATCTAATATGGTTCCTGGAGAGTTACAAGTTTCTTTTAATATTCGTTTTGGTAGTTCTGTTACAGATAAAGAAATTATTGACATAGTTCAAAAAATTCTTTTTAAATATTCTTTTAAATACTTAATTTCTTGGAAATTACATGCTAAGCCATTTTTTTCTATTCCTCGTAAACTTTGTAGTGTACTTACTCAGAGTATATATAAGAATGTTAATATAAGACCTACTCAAAAGACCAATGGAGGTACATCTGATGGTAGATTTTTTTTTAATTGGGCTAAAGAGATAGCTGAATTTGGGTTATTAAATTTGACGATTCATCAAGAAAATGAGTGTGTTAACATTTTAGATTTATTTAGATTACAAAAAATCTACTATGACATTTTAAATAAATTATTTTACAAATAATTATATTTTAAAATTATAAAAAGTTTTTAATAAATATTTTAATCAGTTATTTTAATTATATTAATATGTTATTTTTAGAACAAAATATTCTTATGCAATGATATACGACAATTTTATCATTGCATAAGAAAAGGTATCTATAAAATAAAATAATATAATAATCTTTATTATAGTTAATAGTTTAGCTATAAATATTTTATTATTTTTTTTTATTGATTAGATGGTTCATTAAAGATAATTTTAATTATTAGTGAGTATATAAATTCATTGAACTGATTACTTCTTTTAAAATTTTTTTATTTTTACAAGATAACGGAGTTAAAGGCAATCTTAATGAAGATGTTTTTATTAACCCAATATATTTTGCGGCCCATTTTATAGGTATTGGATTAGTTTCTTGAAATAACAGATGGTGCAAGATACTTAATTTATTATTGATATTTCTTGCTTGGGCAAAATTCCCAGCTAATGCTAATTTACACATTTTTGTCATGTCATATGCCGCAATGTTAGCTGTAACAGATATTACTCCTTTCCCTCCTAATTGAATAAAATCTAAAGCAGTTGTATCATCGCCACTTATTAACAGAAAATTGTTTTTTGCTAGTTTTTTAATTTGATTAATTCGTGATAAATCACCTGAAGCATCTTTTAATCCAATAATATTTTCTATTTTAGAAAGTTTAATAATAGTTTGAGGTAATAAGTCGCATCCTGTACGATTAGGTACATTATATAATATTTGTGGTAAATCTGTATTTTCCGCAATAGCTTGAAAGTGAAGGTATAATCCTTTTTGAGTTGGGCGATTATAATATGGAGTAACATTTAAGCATGCAGCGATACCAGATTTTTCAAGTTTTTTAGTTAAAATAATGCTTTCTGCTGTTGCGTTTGATCCTGTTCCAGCTATAATTGGTATTTTTTCATCAGCAAATTCTAGTGTATTCATAATGACATTTGTATGTTCATTTTGATTCAATGTAGCTGATTCCCCAGTGGTTCCTACAGAAACTATGGCATTTGTTTTATTTTTAATATGGTAATGAACAATCTTTTTTAAACTTTTTTTGCAAAGATTTCCTTTATCATCCATAGGTGTAATTAGAGCAACAATACTTCCTTTAAACATTTTTATGATTCCTTGTAAAAACAAGAATATGTATAATTAATGTGATAATGCTATTATAGCGATTAAAATATTGTTTTTGCTAGAATAATGATATATTTGAATATATTGATAATGCGGAAAATTATTTTTATCTTATTAGGATAAATTTTATTAAATTTTTTTGAATTATATTAAATAATATTGAAGAATCTGATAAACTAAAATCTTTAGTTTATTTGTTTTATTTATTTAAATTTTTTTATCAAATAGCTTTTTAAGCTAATTTTATTTTTATAAGTCTTGTTTTTTTATTGATTTTGTTAGTATTTATATTTTTATTTTCCACATTGAGCTCGAAAACGTAAAGCGTGATCCATTAATGTAATTGCTAGCATTGCTTCTGCGATAGGTACTGCTCGAATGCCTACGCATGGATCGTGTCTTCCTTTAGTGATAATGATAGCTTCTTCGCCTGATTTGTTAATTGTTTTTCCTGGAATCTTTATACTAGAGGTAGGTTTAAATGCTGCTTGTACTATTATATTATCTCCATTACTAATTCCGCCTAAAATTCCTCCAGAATGATTACTAGAAAATCCATTTTTTAAAATTTCATCTCGATGTAAATCTCCAGTTTGTTCTACAACTTTTATTCCGTCACCTATTTCTACAGATTTAGAAGCGTTAATACTCATAATTGAATGAGCAATATCTGCATCTAGTCGATCGAAGACAGGTTCCCCTAAACCGATAGGGACATTTTCTGCAATGATAGTTATTTTAGCACCGATAGAATTTCCAGATTTTTTTATATTTTTAATAAATTTTTTTAGTTTATCGACTTTTTTAGGATCGCTACAGAAAAATGGATTATTTTTTACTTCTTTCCATGAATAAAATGGACAATGAATAGGACCTAGTTGAGATAAATATCCTCTAATAATAATATTATATGTTAGTTTTAAGTATTTTTTTGCAATTGCCCCGGCTGCTACTCGAATAGCAGTTTCTCGAGCGGAAGATCGTCCTCCTCCTCTGTAATCTCTAATTCCGTATTTTTTTTCGTATGTAAAATCTGCATGATTGGGACGATATATATTTTTAATATTTGAATAATCTTGAGATCGTATATCTGTATTTTTGATGTATATTCCAATACTTGTTCCTGTAGTTATTCCATTAAATGTGCCTGAAAAAATTTCGATAGTATCTAGTTCTCTTCTCTGTGTAGTGAAGGGAGAAAACCCCGGTCTTCTTTTGTTTAATTCGTGTTGTATGTCATCGTTTTTTAAAGGAAGTCCGGGTGGTACCCCATCAATAATTCCTGCTAGTAATGGACCATGTGATTCCCCGCAGGTTGTAACTTTAAATATTTTACCAATAGTATTTCCTGGCATCGTATTATCTTCCTTTATATATAAATTATATAGGTTTCTATTCTTATTAAAACAATTTCTATTATAATATCTTCTCTATTTAAAATAAATAAATAAATAACTATATACGCTATATATGTATATATATTTATATATGAATATAAAGTTATTTTTTTGTATAATAAAGTATTTTATTTGAAATAAGTATTTTTTGAAAAATTATTTGTTTATTTGTATTACTTATTTTAAATAATATTTATTTTATTTGAGGTTATAGTTTTTTTCAATTTTATTAATATTGTAAATATTTTGGAAGATTTAGATATGAAAAAAAATAATTTTATTAACGTAAATGCAAAAAGAATATTTCTATATTACATGAAAGGGGTAAAGAAAATAATGCAAGATAAAATTTATCCGGTGAATCAAACAGAGAATACCAGAAGACAGAAATTGTATAATAAAGGTATATTAGAACAGGAAGCGCATAGTTTTTATTTTAAAGATATTTCAGATGATAATTCGTTACTGTTAACTAATAACCCGACCTGTTTTGTTCGTAATCCATGTTATAATTTAGATTTAAAGAAATTAAAAAATGGTGAATATCTTCCTGAGATTATTTTAGATTTACATGGAATGAATTTATTTCAAGTAAAAACAGAGTTAGGAAAGTTAATTACAATTTGTCATCAAAAAAATTTTTTTTGTGCTAGCATTTTGCACGGACATGGAAAAAAAATATTAAAAAAACATATTCCATTTTGGCTTTCTAAACATCCTGATATTATTGCTTTTCATCAAGCTCCAAAGACATTTGGTTATGATGCTGCAATTTTAGTTTTTATAAAAAACGATCATATTTAATAATTATATTGATAAATTTTAGGGAATTTTTAAAAACACTATAATATTAGTATTTATACTTTATAAAAAGGTTTATTATTTTTAGAGTAAAAATAAGAGTTTTTGTGATTTTATTTATAATAAATAGCTTATATATATTATTATTGTATAATAATATTATTTTAATAAAAATTTTATTTTTTATATGGAAATATAAAAATTATTATTAATATAAACCTTAATGCTTCATTACAATTAATTTTTTAAAATTTTATTTGTCGATATTATAATATCGATTATTTTTATAATAAAACAAGAATATTGTGTTTAGAAATATTTAGATTAATATCTATTAATATAGAACATATAGTTCATAATAGTGATGTATTTACGAGATTATGTAATTGTAATCTAATTAGATTGGTATTATTATTGTTTTTTAAATATATATTTTTATACAGTTAGTTTTTTTTATTAAGATTTTTCTTAGCGAAATAGGATTAAAAAATTGAATAGAAAACGTGTACGTTTGGCTATACAGAAATCAGGGCGATTAAGTTATGATTCGCAAAATTTATTAAAAAGCTGTGGGTTAAAAATTAATTTACAAAAATCTAGTCTTATCGCTTTTGCTGAAAATATGCCAATTGATTTAATGTTGGTTCGAGATGATGATATACCAGGTTTAATTATGGATGGTGTAGTAGAATTGGGAATCATAGGATCGAATGTTTTGGAAGAAAAATGTTTAACGAGACTCTGTTCTAAAACTAGTGTTCCCTATACTATTTTACAAAACTTAGATTTTGGAATTTGTCGTTTATCTTTATCTGTTCCATTAGATATGGCATATTCTAATATAGAGTGTTTAAAAAATGCTCGCATTGCAACTTCTTATCCTAATTTATTAAAAAGATATTTTGATAAAAAAGGAATTCCTTTTAAGCCTTTTGTTTTAAATGGTTCTGTAGAAGTGGCATATAATTCTGGTTTGGCAGATGCAATATGTGATTTAGTTTCTACAGGAGCGACATTAGAAGCAAATGGATTAAGAGAAGTAGAAACAATTTATAATTCTCGAGCTTGTTTAATATCGCGTGAAGAACAATATATGTTTCCAGAAAAAAAAAAAATTATTCAGAAACTGTTAAATCGAATTCAAGGCGTTATTAAAGCTCGAGAATCTAAATATATTATGTTGCATATTGAAAGAAATAAACTAAAAAAGGTAACGGACTTACTGAAAGGTGCAGAACAACCGACTATTTTAGAATTGTCAGGAAATTCTAGTAAAGTTGCATTACATGTGGTAAGCAGCGAAACTATTTTTTGGGAAACTATGGAGAAATTAAAATTATTAGGCGCTAGTTCTATATTAGTATTACCTATAGAAAAGATGATGGAATAATATAATTATGTTAAATATTAATAAAAATATTGTTAATTGGCATTTATTGACAAAAAAAGAACAATTAGTTTTACTGTCCAGACCTAGTATTAATACTAATGCTAAAATTAAAAAATCTGTTTCAAAAATTATTAATAATATTAAAAAATATGGTGATTCTTCTGTTCTTAATTATAGTTTAAAATTTGATCAAATAAGTATAGAGAATTTTTATACTCCACAAGAAAAAATTGATCGTTCTTCTCTTTTGGTTTCCAGGTCTTTTAAAAATTCAGTTGCAATAGCAAAAAAAAATATTGAAATATTTCATTCAAAACAACTTTATTCAGACTTAGAAATTGAAACATATCCCGGAGTTTTTTGTCAGTTAATTAAAAGACCTATTGATTCAGTAGGATTGTATGTCCCAAAAGGATCTTTTCCTTTAATTTCAACAGCTTTAATGTTATCGATTCCAGCGAAGTTAGCTGGATGTCCAAATATTACACTTTGTTCCCCTCCTCCTATTAGTAACGAGATATTATATATTGCAAAAATATCTCAAATTCATAGAGTTCTTGAGTTGGGGGGAGCACATGCTATTGCAGCTTTAGCTATTGGAACAAAGACAATACATAAAGTAGATAAAATTTTTGGACCAGGAAATATTTTTGTTACAGAAGCTAAACGTCAAGTTAGTCAATGTATTCCATGTATTTCTATTGATATGCCCGCAGGTCCTTCAGAAATGTTAATTATTGCTGATCAGAATGCTAATCCAGTATTTGTTGCTTCTGATTTATTATCTCAATGTGAACACGATAATAATTCACAAGTAATATTAATAAGTTCAAGTCAAGATCTTTTATCTGCAGTTCTCTATGAAATTAAAAATCAATTCTCCTCTTTATCCAAAAAAAATATTATTCTACATTCATGGAATAATAGTAGAGTTATCTATGCCAAATCGTTGCAAGAATGTTTTAAAATATCAAATTTTTATTCTCCAGAACATTTAATTTTGCATATTCGAAATTCAAGGAAATTTTTACCCAATATAAAAAATGCAGGATCGGTTTTTTTAGGAAAATGGACGCCAGGTGCTGCTGGTGATTATATTACTGGAGTTAATCATGTTTTACCAACATATGGATATTCTAACACTTATTCTACACTTTGTGTATCTGATTTTCAGAAATTCATTACAGTACAAAAAATGAAAAAAAAATCTTTGATCAATTTATCAAAATATATTTCAGAATTATCATTAACAGAAGGAATGGATGCTCACAATAAATCTATACTAATTCGGACTGATTTTTTAAAAAAATAAATTTTACATAATGAGTTAACGTAATATGAAAAAATTAATTCCTAAGTATATATATAATTTACAACCCTATCAGTCAGCGGGGCGGATTGGCTTAAAGGGGGGCATACAGTTAAATGCTAATGAGTCACCGTGGAATAATACAATTCAATGTAAACATAATCATTTAAATCGATATCCAGAATTTCAACCATATAAGTTATTACAGTTATATTCTCAATATTCAGGTGTCTCAATAAATCAAATTTTGATTACAAGAGGAGCTGATGAAGGAATTGAGCTTTTAGTAAAGGCATTTTGTAATCCTATTCATGATAAAGTTATGTTTTTTCAACCTACATATGATATGTATTCTGTAGTTTCTAATATCTTTAATATAAGAGTTGTTAATATTCCGCTTTTTTCAAATTTTCAATTAAATTTACCCGAGATTCAAAAAAATATTAATGATGTTAAATTAATTTTTTTTTGTAATCCCAATAACCCAACTGGAAACTTAATTTCAAAAAAAGATATTATTAAGATTTTTTCTATTATTACAAAAAACACACTAATTGTTATTGATGAAGCATATATTGAATATTCTATTAAAAATAGCTTTTTAATTGCATTAAAGAAATCTAATAATTTAGTTATTTTAAGAACATTATCTAAAGCTTTTGGACTAGCATCATTAAGATGCGGTTTTGTAATTTCAAATATTAATATTATTAATATATTAAAAAAAGTGATAGCACCATATCCAATTGCTACTCCTGTATCAGAAATTGCTATAAACGCATTAAGTTTTAAAAATATTGAAAGAGTAAAAAATAATATAATAAAAATCAAAAAAAATAAAAAATTTTTAATTAAAAATTTATCATTTTATTCGTTTATACAATTTATTTTTAAGAGTCAAACTAATTTTTTGTTAATTAAGTTTTTTCAATCACGAAAAGTTTTTGAACATATTATATCACACGGGATTATTATTCGTGATCAATCACATAAGTCAGGTTTAAAAGATTGTTTAAGAATATCTGTTGGAACTATGAAAGAATGTAGAGAATTACTTACTGTTTTATCTCTTTTTAAAGGAAAAAAAATATACAATGAAAAAAAAATTTTTATTCATTGATCGTGATGGAACTTTAATTCGAGAACCAAAAGAAACATTTCAAATAGATTGTATTGACAAATTTTTTTTAGAAAAAGATGTAATTGTTTCTTTATTAGAATTAATAAATTTAGGTTATCAATTGGTTATGATCACTAACCAGGATGGGCTTGGTAGTAATTCCTTTCCTTTAAGTAAATTTAGAAAAATACAAAAATTATTGTTAAGTATTTTTTCTTCACAAAATATTTTTTTTAAAAGTATTTTAATTTGCCCACATTTTGAATATGATAACTGCAATTGTCGAAAACCTAAAACTGAATTAGTGAAACATTGGATAAATAATATTAATATTGATAAAAAGAATAGTTATGTGATTGGAGATAGAAATACAGATATTCAGTTAGCTCGAAATATGGGTATTAACAGTTTTTTGTATAATTCTAAATCTTTTTCATGGAAAAATATTGTTTCTCAATTAAAATATCCTAACCGATCATCAGAAGTATTTAGGAGTACAAAGGAAACAAGAATATTTATTAAGGTTAGCTTAGATAATCCAATAAAGAGTTATATCAATACTGGTATTAATTTTTTTGATCATATGTTAGATCAAATTAGAATACATAGTGGTATTTTTATGTATATTGATGTTAAAGGGGATTTATTAATTGATGACCATCATACTGTTGAGGACATTGGGATTACTTTAGGTGAGGCATTAAAAAATGCTCTTGTAAATAAATTAGGTATCTCTAGATATGGGTTTACTTTACCTATGGACGAAAGTATTTGTTCATGTATTATTGATATTTCTGGTCGTTCTTTTTTAGAATTTTATGCTGTTTTTAAAAATAAATATGTAGGTGATTTAAGTGTTTGTATGATCGAGCATTTTTTTTATTCACTGAGCCAGTCTATGAAGATTACATTACATCTTCATGTTTATGGTAAGAATGATCATCACTGTGCAGAAAGTATGTTCAAAGCATTTGGTTGTGCTTTAAGACAGGCTATTTTTTTAAAAGGGAATCATTTTTTACCTACTTCAAAAGGTTTATTATAATGTCTATTGTAATTGTTAATACAGGTTGTTCTAACTTATATTCTATTAAAAATTCTGTGCAAAGATTAGGTTATAGAGCAAGTATTACTGATCAATTATGTGATATTAAGCAAGCGGAAAAAATTTTTTTACCTGGAATTGGAACGGCTTCTTCAGTTTTATTTTTTTTAAATAAAAAAAATTTATTATCTTTTATAAAAAATACTAATCAACCTATACTAGGAATTTGTTTGGGAATGCAGATATTAGGATCGTATAGTTATGAAGGGAATCAATTTAATTTATTAAATAAAATACCCTGTTCTATAAAAAAATTGCCGAATATTAATTGTTCTGTACCTCATATTGGTTGGAATTCTGTAAGATATAATAATTATCATTTTTTATTTAAAAATATTGATAATGATATTCAGTTTTATTTTTTACATAGTTATTATATGCCAGATAACGATTATGCAATTTCTTTTACTACACATGGTATTAATTTCTGTTCAGCAGTAGCTGTGAATAACTTTTTTGGAGTACAGTTTCATCCAGAAAAATCAGGACGTCCTGGAGAACAATTAATTAAAAATTTTTTAGAGATATAAACAAATGATTATTCCTTCATTAGATTTTATTAAAGGTAAAATTGTACGGTTATATAAAGGAAATTATAATAAAAAAACTTTTTATAAAGTTGATATCTATCAAAAAATAGATGAATATATACAGCAAGGAGCTAACAATATACATTTAGTTGATTTGGATGGATCTAGTTGCCCTCAAAATCGTCAGAAAGAAATTTTAACAATTATTTCTTTTTTTCGTGATCGTGTTAATTTTCAAGTAGGTGGAGGTATTCGCTCAAAAAGTGATATAGAAGACTTGTTTCGAGCAGGTACTAAAAAAATTGTTATTGGAACATTAGCAATTCTAAATCCTGATAAGTTTAAGTATTGGTTAAAAAAATATGGTTGTGAAAATTTTGTATTAGCAGTCGATGTACATATTAATAATCAAAAAGAATATAAAATAGCAATTAATGGTTGGAAAAAAATTACTACTATTACATTAGATTCGATAATAAATGAATTTCTTCCGTATGGATTAAAGTATATATTATGTACAGATATTTCTAGGGATGGTACTTTTTCAGGACCAAATATATATTTATACAAATATTTAAAAAAATATTTTCCTCACATTATATTACAAGCTTCTGGTGGAATTAGTTCGTTGCTAGATTTAGATAAATTAAAAAAAAATAATATAGAACATGTTATAATAGGTCGCGCTCTTTTAGAAAGTAAATTTACTGTTTTGGAGGCTATACAATGTTGGCAAAACGTATTATAGCTTGTTTAGACGTTCAAAATGGAGTAGTGGTTAAAGGTATTCAATTTCGTGATCATAAAATTGTAGGCGAAATTCTTGAACTAGCTCAATATTATTCTGATAATGGTATTGATGAATTAGTTTTTTATGATATTTCAGCTTCACCTGAAAAAAAAATTTTAGATATTAAGTGGATTACTAGTATTTCAGAAATAATTAACATACCTTTTTCTGTATCTGGAGGTATTAGATCTGTTGAAGATGCTAGATTAATTTTATCATTAGGAGCAGATAAAATATCTATTAATTCCCCGGCACTCAATGATCCAACATTAATTAGTAAATTAGCTAATCGTTTTGGAACTCAATGTGTAATTGTGGGGATAGATTCATGGTATGATGAAATTAATAAAAATTATCAAGTTTTTAAGTATACAGGTAATCAATATAAATGTAGTTCTTCATCTTGGAAAACTATGGACTGGGTTAAAGAAGTGCAAAAGTTAGGTGCTGGAGAAATTGTTTTAAACACTATGAATACTGATGGAAAAAAGACAGGTTATGATATTAACCAGTTAAAAGAAATACGAAAAATTTGTTCAGTCCCGCTGATTGCTTCTGGAGGAGCTGGTAGTGTAAATGATTTTTTTGATGTATTTAGATTGACCGATGTTGATGGTGCTTTAGCTGCTTCTGTTTTTCATAAAAAATTAATTTCTATCTCTAGTTTGAAGAATTTTTTAGCCCAAAAAGGAGTAATAGTTAGAAAATGTTGATATCAAAAAATATAAATCATCTTAATTGGAATAAAATGAATAATATGATTCCAGCTATTGCGCAACATTATATTTCTGGCGAAATATTAATGTTTGGATATATGAATCAGAATGCTTGCGCACAAACCATCAATAATAAATTATTTACGTTATATTCTCGAAAGAAAAACAGATTATGGATTAAAGGGGAAAAATCGAAAAATTTTTTACATGTTAAGCACATTACAACTGATTGTGACAATGACGTTATTCTAGTAAAAGTGAAACCGGATGGAAAAACTTGTCATTTAAATAAATTTAGTTGTTTTGATTCCTCTGAACTAGCTCATTCTTTTTTATATAAATTAGAAAAGATAATTAAAATTAGAAAAAATAATTATTTAAATAAATCTTATATTAAAAATTTATTTACTCTTGGAAGAAACCGTATTGCTCAAAAGGTTGGTGAAGAATCAATAGAGTCAATAATTGCTTTTCTAGAAAATAATCGCGTTAATGTAATCAATGAAGTATCTGATTTATTATTTCATGTATTAATTTTATTGCAAGATATGAATATAGATTTTAAATCAATTATTTTAAATTTAAAAAATCGTTCTCATGATTAATTTTTTAATTTTATCTTTTTATTAAATTATTATGTCAATAAAAATAATTTTTAGTGAGGAACATATGGCTAAAAGTAGTGTTGGTATTATCGGAATGGGTGTGATGGGAAAAAATTTAGCTCTTAATATAGCAAATCATGGATATTTTGTTTCTGTATTTAACCGATCTGATAGTGAGACAATGAAACAATTATTTCAAAAATCGATAGATCGTTTATTTCCATATCTTTCTATAAAAGAATTTATTTATTCTTTGAAAAAACCGCGGTGTGTTTTATTAATGATACAATCTGGTACTCCAATTGATATCATGATAGAAACGATATTACCATTCTTACAGGAAGGTGATATTATTGTAGATGGGGGAAATTCTTTTTATAAAGATACTATTAAAAGATTTAATTTTTTAAAAAAAAAACAAATTCAATTTTTAGGAGTAGGGATATCAGGAGGAGAAGAAGGAGCTTTAACAGGACCGGCTATTATGCCTGGAGGAGATAAAAAGGCATATCAGATAATTTCTCCAATTTTAAAAACTATTTCAGCTAAGTATAATCAAGAGGCATGTGTAAAATATATTGGACCAAATGGTTCAGGGCATTATGTTAAGATGGTTCATAATGGTATTGAGTATAGTGATATGCAGTTGATTTCAGAAGCGTATTTTTTGTTAAAACATATAGCTGGTATGGGAAACATTGAATTATCTAATACTTTTGATAAGTGGAATCAAGGGGAATTATCTAGTTATCTTATTGAGATTACTGGAAATATTTTACGTAAAAAAGATATTGAGAATAATTTTATTATTGATTATATTTTAGATTCAGCTTCTAGTAAAGGAACTGGTCTATGGACAGCTAAAAGCGCATTAGATTTAAATGTTCCATGCTCGGTGATTACAGAATCAGTTTTTTTAAGATATCTTTCTTCTTTAAAAGCAAACCGGATGATTGCATCTACAATTTTATCAGGGCCTTTAGTAAATAAAATTAAAAATTTTAATAAAATAGTATTTGTTGAAGATATTCGAAAAGCTTTATATTTAGGAAAAATTATTTCTTATGCTCAAGGTTTCTCTTTAATGAAGCGGGCTTCTGAATATTACGATTGGAATTTAAATTTTTCGAATATTTCTAAAATTTTTCGTGCTGGATGTATTATTCGAGCAGATTTTTTAAATGAAATTGTTCAAGCTTATTCGAGTAACAATAATATAATTGATTTATTATTTGCGCCTCAATTTAAAGATATTATTAATGTTTATCAAATTTCTCTACGAAATATTGTAATTACAGCTATTGGTTGTGGAATTGCTGTTCCATTGTTTTCTAGTGTTTTATCATATTACGATTCTTATCGAACTATTGATTCTCCAGCAAATTTAATACAAGCCCAACGAGATTATTTTGGAGCTCATACTTACGAAAGAATTGATAAAATTGGTTCTTTTCATACAAACTGGATAGATTATTAGAATAAAATTTTTATATATCATATATAGAGTGGTCGATATAAATTTATAGATATTTTGAATATTTTGATTTTTGTGTATATAGTTATATACATATGTTATATTAGTTGATAGGTACTTTTTAAAAAATAGCTTATTTTTAACTTGATAGAATATTTATTTCTTAATAAATTTTTATTAATTTAGATAAATAGTAAGCTACTTTTTGATAAATGAAATTCTTTTTAACAAATATTTTTATTTAAAAGCGGTCATTTTATGAATAATCCTAATCGTACAATGTTAGTAACTTGCGCTTTCCCATATGCAAATGGAGATATACATTTAGGGCATTTATTAGAACATATTCAGGCGGATATTTGGGTTAGATATCTTCGAATGAAAGGACATTCAGTTGTTTTTATTTGTTCTGATGATACTCATGGGACTGCTATTATGTTAAAAGCTAAAAGTATGAACATGAATCCAGAAAAATTAATTTCTAGCATGAAGGATCGACATCAAGATGATTTATTTAAGTTTTCTATTATTTACGACAATTATTCATCGACTCACCAAAAAGAAAACAAAAATTTATGTAATAAAATATACTATCTTTTAAAAAAAAAAAAATTCATTATAGAAAAAAATATTTCACAGTTATATGACATATCATGTGATATGTTTTTATCTGACCGTTTTGTTAAAGGAACATGTCCAAAATGTAAAGCTTCTAGTCAATATGGTGATAATTGTGATTCTTGCGGTGCTGTTTATAATGCAATAGAATTATTAAATCCTATTTCGGAAATATCACATACTACTCCCTGTATACGATTATCAAAACATTTATTCTTTAAATTATCTTATTTTTCACCATTTTTAAAAAATTGGATTGTTTCTGGATCTTTGCAACTTCCGGTTTCAAATCAATTAAAGGAATGGTTATCTTTAGGTTTACGTTCTTGGAATATTTCAAGAGATTATCCTTATTTTGGTTTTAAAATTCCTGGATATATAGATAAATTTTTTTATGTTTGGATGGATGCTTCGATTGGATATATGAGTTGTTTTAAAGAACTATGTGATATTAAAAAAGAAATAAATTTTAATGATTTTTGGTCAATAGATTCTAAATATGAGTTATATCATTTTATTGGAAAAGATATCACTTATTTTCATGGTTTATTTTGGCCGGCTATTCTAGAAGCATGCGGTTATAGAAAACCTACTAAAATATTTGCTCATGGTTATGTAACGTTTCAAGGATTGAAATTATCTAAGTCGAAAGGATTCATGATTTCTGGACGTAAATGGTTATCATGTTTTGATTCTGATTCTTTACGGTATTATTTTTCTTCTAAATTATCTAATAATATTGAAGATTTAGAAATGAATTTATATGATTATGCTAATAAAATTAATTCAGATATTGTTAACAACATTGTGAATTTAGCATCTAGGAGCGCTTCTTTTTTAAAAAAATATTTTTTTAATACTTTATCGAATGTTTTAGTTAATTCTTCTTTATATCAACAATTTACCCGTGAAGCTATATTAATTGAAGATTTATTTGAAGAAAGGAAATTTTCTAGAATTATACAAAAAATCAGATTTTTATCTGATCTTGCTAATAAGTATATTAGTCAAAAAAAACCATGGATATTAATAAAAAATCATTTATTTAAAGACAAGGTTCACAATATCTGTTCTTTTGGAATACATTTGTTTAGAGTATTAATGATTTTTTTAAAACCAATTATGCCGGTATTAGCAGAAAAAACTGAATTGTTTTTGAATAAACCATTATTATGGAGTGAAATTGATCAACCTTTATTAAGTCATAAAATTAATAATTTCTCTATTCTTTACCATCGTATTGAAAGAAGTAAAGTTGATTATTTTTTGAAAAAATATAAATAATTTTTATTTAATAATATTTGTTGTCCATATTATTTTAATATATTTTTTATTTTTAAAAGGAGGCTTATACATAGAGAATACTCCTATTCCAGCAATAAATATTTCATCATAGAATAATAATGGGATGTTATTTCTCATCCAAGGAGGGATATTATATTTTTGCCAAATTTTTTTAATATTGATTCTTTTTTTTGTTTTGTGACAAATATATTTTCTTGAAATATGAAATCGAATACTGATAGAATTTATTTTTTTAGGAGCTGGTAAATAAATATTTTTTTTATTATTTAGAATATTCTCTTGTTTATAAGTTAACTCTCCTAAATTATTTGGTAATCTTAAAGGTATAAGAATATTCTTCCAATATAAAATAGTTTTTTTGATATTTTTGTAAGGATGTATATAATATATAGTATTTTGAAATCTTCGAATCTCTTTTTTATTAAAAATTATTTTTTTATTATGATAATTTTTATTTATAATTATCTCTTGATGTAATCTTTTAATTATATTTTTTTTTATAGATTTGCTACTTCTTTTTTCTAACCATTCTTTTAAAATAGAATATATTGCTTCTATTGGTAGAGAATGAAAATTTAATAACGATAAATCTTTATTTAAAAAACTATTTTTTTTAATAAAATTTTGAACAAAAAAGTTCAAAGATTTTTGATTACTAGCTAGTATTTTCATACTATGAATACAATTTTTTAAAAAATATGGCCATCGTTCATGTATTTTAGATAAAATTATATTTCTTAAAAAATTTCTGTCATATTGAAGGTATTTATTAGATGGATCATCTATCCAAATAATTTTATTACTTGTGGCCCATGATATAATTTTTTCCTTTTTTATATGAAGCAGAGGTCGGATGATAATTATTTTTTTATAAATAGAAACAAATTTCATTCCAGATAATCCATCTGATCCTCTTTTTCTTTTTAAAGATAAAAATAGATTTTCACATTGATCATTAAGGTTATGTGCCATTAAAAGTACTTCTTTTGGTAATAAGTTTTTTTTAAAAATTTTTAATCTTTTTTTTCTAGCAGACCCTTCGATTCCGTATTTGTTTTTTTGAGATATTTGTATTTGTTTAAGAGTAATATGAATTTTATTTTTCTTGCAAATATTTTCACAATGTTTTTGCGCTGAAAGAGCATGTGGATGTAAATTATGATTAATATGTATTGCACGTATTTTTATATTATTATATTTGTTATTCCATATAATTAATTGATGTAATAATACTGTGGAATCAACGCCACCACTTAAAGCAATTAAAAATTTTTTTTGATTAGGATATTTTGAAAATAATTTTTTTATCAACATAATTTGTATTACTTAATTTTTACGTTCGAGTGGATTTGAACCACTAACTTCTACTATGTCATAGTAGCACTCTAACCATTGAGTTACGAACGTGTTTAAACATTTTATATTATATATTGATGCAGATCAATAAAAATATTATTTTTTTTAAAAAAAATATTTATATTTTTAATATTAATGAATATTAGTAATATTTTTTTTATTTAAAATAAATAATATAATATTTTTATTTTTTTTAATTTATAAATCATTTTAATGAATTTTCAATAATTTTTGAAATATATATGAATAATAGAATACGACTTTTAATTTTAAAGAAATTTGAAAAAGATTATCTAAATTTAAGTATTGGTTTAAAGTATAATACATATTTTGAATTATTTATTGCTATTATGTTATCTGCTAAATCATCTGATATTCAGGTTAATAGAGTTACTAAAAAATTATTTTTAAAGGTATCTAATTCTACTGATATACTTAAGTTGGGTTTAAATAAGCTTAAAAATATTATTCGTACTATTGGCTTATTTAATAAGAAAACTATATTTATTATGTAAGCTTGTAGAATTTTATCGAATGTATATAATAAAGTTATACCAATGAATATGAAGACATTATTATCTTTTCCTGGTATTGGTAGAAAAACTGCTAGTTTATTTTTAAATATTGCATTAAATAAAAATTTTATAGCAGTAGACACGCATGTATTTAGAGTATCTAATAGAACTGGATTTGCTTAAGGATCTGTAACAAAAATAGTAGAAAAAAAATTATTTTATTATGTTTCTATTCAATTTCAGTCTCGTGTTTATCATTGGTTTGTCTTTCATAGTCGTTATTTTTGTAAATAATTGCGTCCAGAATGTTCTAAATGTAATATTATTAATTTCTGTGAATATTCATGTAAAAACTATTAGTAAAATTTATTAAATATATAGCAGTTTTTAATTATTGTGTGTTGTAGTTTATTTCTATAAATTTATTACTTTAATAGGTTAATTCAATGGTGAGTGATATTAATATTCTAGATTTTTTAGATAAAAAAAATTTTTTTTCTCAAGTTTTCGATAGAGAAGATTTATACATGAGTTTAAAAAATAAACATATTTCTGTATATTGTGGGTTTGATCCTACCAGTAATAGTTTGCATGTTGGACATTTATTGCCTATTTTATGTTTAAAATATTTTCAGGACTTTGGTCATAGACCTATTATTTTGCTTGGAGGGGCTACTGGTATAGTAGGAGATCCTAGTTTTAAAATGTATGAAAGAAAAAAACATACACTAGATTTCCTGCGTTTCAACCAGTCGTGTTTAGAGAAACAATTATTAGTTTTTTTTAAAAATAATAATTCTAATAAAAATAGAGTTATTATTTTAAATAATTATTCTTGGTTAAAAGATCTTTCAATATTATCTTTTTTGAGAAAAGTAGGAATTTATTTTCCGGTTAATCAAATGATTCATAAAGAATCAGTAAAAAAGCGATTATTTGAAAA
This sequence comes from Buchnera aphidicola (Cinara strobi), assembly GCF_900560745.1. NCBI lineage: Bacteria > Pseudomonadati > Pseudomonadota > Gammaproteobacteria > Enterobacterales > Erwiniaceae > Buchnera > Buchnera aphidicola. The sequence continues at coordinate 86,814 of NZ_LR025085.1, forward strand.
AAAAACTGGAATGTCTTTTTCAGAATTTACGTATAGCCTGTTACAGGCATATGATTTTTCAATTTTATATAAAAAATATGGTGTAAAGTTACAGATAGGTGGGTCAGACCAGTGGGGTAATATTTTATCTGGAATACGCTTGGTTCGAAAATTATATAACGAAAAAGTTTTTGGAGCAACTACTCATTTACTAACAAAACCTAATGGTGAAAAATTTGGAAAAACTGAGAATTGTACAATATGGTTAGATAAAAGTCGTACTAGTCCCTATACTTTTTACCAATTTTGGATAAATATAACAGATCAAGAAGTAAATAATTATATTTCTTTATTTACTCGTATGAATACAGATATGATGCATGTACAATTTAATGACATTGATGATATAAAAAATTGTATTAACAAAAAAATTTTTTTAGCAGATTTTTTAACTGAATTAGTTCATGGAAAGAAATCTCTTCTATCTGTTAAACGAATTGTATATATTTTATTTGGCGGTGGATCTATTAATAATATGAAGGAAGATGATTTTCTTCAATTGCTTCAAGATGGAATACCTTTTATTACTTGTAAATTTTATTTTGATTTATCTAACGTTTTAGTAAAATCCAGTTTGTCCAGTTCCTTAACTCAATCTCGTAATATGATTATATCCGGAGCCATTAAGATTAATGGAATAGTTCAAACAAAAAAAAATTATAATTTTATTTCATCAGATAAATTGTTTAATCAATATACTCTATTATGTAGAGGAAGGAAAAATTATGTTTTGGTAAAATGGGAAAACTAAATATTTGATAAAAATATTGCTATAATAATAATATCTTTTAAATTTTAAAACTTTCCCCGCAACCACAGGTTGAAGTGTGTTTTGGATTAATAAAAATAAAAGAAGATGTCAATCCTTTAGTTAAAAAATCTATTTTTATATTATTTAAAAGAGTAATCCATTTTTTAGAAAAAATGAAGGTAATATTTTCAGTGTAAAATATATAATCAGAGTTTTTTATTTTATTAGATAAAATTAATTGATATTTTATTCCGGCACATCCTGATTTTTTAATCTTTATTTTTATATGTTTATTTTTTTTTTGTTTTTTTATTAAAAATAAAATTTGCTTTTTTGCTTTTTCTGTTATTTTAATGGTTATTGGTACACTTTTTTTTTTGTTTTTTTTCTGATTGTTCATAATATTTTTCCAATAAATATTTAAAAATATTAGTATTTTTTATATTCAAATATTATATTGTTTTTTTATGAGTAAGTATATAATTATTTGAATACATTGTTATTAGAGATTATAATAATTTTTTATTTTTTATAGTATATAATAATTTTATTGAATCTGATTTTATTTATATCAAATATTATGAAGTTTGTAAGTTTTAAATTTTTCAACTTAATTGCTGTAATTCTCTTTTTTAAAAAAATTATGTAATAACTTGATTAAAATAATTAATATATAGAAAAATTTTGTTTTAAATAATAAATTATTTTATAATAAAGTTATTTTTATAAAAATAATTTTTAATTATATTCACTGTTTAATTTGATTAAATTTTAATTACGTGATTTTAATATGGTATGATATTTAATATCTCATAAATAAGTGAATATTTATCGATCATAAATGAAAAGGAAAACATATACCATAAAATATTATTTATGTTTTATGATCCTTACTAAAATATATATATATTTATTCCAACAGAATCACTGTTTTTTGAAGTACGAAAATGTTTGACAACTATAATATAGAGAGAAAGATGAATAATATTAATCAATTGAATAGTATGAAAGATAAGTTATTAATAACTCCTAAATTTTTATCAGAATGTTATCCAATCACTTCTGATGTATATAATCTAATTCAATTAACGCGAAATAATATACGAAATATTTTGTCTGGTCAAGATAAACGATTATTGGTAATTATCGGCCCTTGCTCTATTCATGATCCTGTAGCTGCATTAGAATATGCAAAGGAAATACAATTTTTACGTCAAAAGTATTCTTCATATCTAGAAGTTATTATGAGAACATATTTTGAAAAACCTCGAACAGTCTTAGGTTGGACAGGTTTAATTTCGGATCCTTTCTTAGATGGAAGTTTAAAAGTAAATTCAGGCTTAAAAATAGCAAGAAAGCTTTTATTAAAAATAAATCAAATAGGAGTTCCTACTGCAACGGAATTTTTAGATTCTACGGTAAGTCAGTTTATTTCTGATTTAATCAGCTGGGGGGCTATAGGAGCTAGAACAACTGAAAGTCAAGTACATCGAGAATTAGCTTCTTATTTATCGTGTCCTATAGGATTTAAAAATGGAACTGACGGGAATATCTTAATTGCTATTGATGCTATTCGTTCTGCTCAAGCGAATCATTTATTTTTAGCTCCTAATAAAGACGGAAGGATGAAAATTTATCATACTACAGGAAATAATTGTGCTCATATTATTATGCGTGGAGGAAAGTTACCAAATTATCATAAACAAGATATACATTCTGCTATTCAAGAGTTGAAAAAATTTCATTTACCAGAACATTTAATAGTTGATTTTAGTCATGCTAATTCCTTAAAGAATCATAAGCGACAATTAGATGTTTCTTATTCTATTTCTCGTCAAATTTATAATGGATCTACTTCTATATCAGGGGTTATGATTGAAAGCTTTTTAAAAGAAGGATCTCAAAATATAGATAATACTCCTAATTTAGTTTTTGGGAAATCTATTACTGATTCTTGTTTAGGATTAGAAGATAGTTGTATAATAATTAAACAATTAGTAGATGCTGTAAAAATTCGTTTTTAATTTTTTTAATACAAATATAGATGTTCTTGTTTTATTCATATATAAAATATATAATTTTTACGGCTAGTTTTGTTTATAAATAATTTTTATATTAGCATACATATATTGTTTTTAAAATAAATTTTATTAGGGATCAGATATGCATGTTATTATCACATGTGATGGATTAAAAAAAACATATACAAGGCCGGTTACTTTAAAGACAGTTTTTAAAGATATCTATCCTAATCATACAGCACGTTTTATTGCTGGGTTTGTTAATGACCAGTTGATTAGTTTAAACGAATTAGTTTTTAGGAATTCAAATATTGTAATGATTGATGATAGAAATTCAGTTTTTCTTCAAATGTTGAAACGGTCTTGTATGCAGTTACTACGTCGTGTATTAAGATCTATATGGCCAGATGTTAAATTTGCTGATGGACATATAACAAAATATGGTTTTTATTGTGATATAGATATGAATTATGTTTTAAAAAAAAATGATTTCAATCATATTTCAGAAAAAATGTTACAAAAAATATCTTCTGCATATGGTATAGTCAGTCAAACAGTTTGCAAAAAATTTTTTTTAGATATTTTAAAAAAAAATAATGATATTTATCAATTAGAAATAATTAAGAAACAAGCTGTTGGAAAAGATGAAATTAATATTTGTTACCATGAAGAATATTTTGAGTTCTGTTTCCACCCTCAGGTCTCTAATATTAAGTTTTGTAAATATTTTTTATTAAGAGATATTTCTGGAGCGTATTGGAAGAATAATAAGACTAATAAAATGCTTCAAAGAATACATGTAATTGTTAGGGCTTCTAAAGAAAAATTGTCTAAATTTATATTTAAAATCAATCAATTAGAACAACGTGATCATCGAAAAATTTCAAAATCATTAAATTTATATCATATTCAAAAAGAATCCCCTGGGATGGTATTTTGGCATCACGACGGGTATGTTATTTTTAGAGCTTTAGAAGATTTTGTTCGTAATAAATTAAATAAGCATAATTATATTGAAGTTAAGAGTCCTGTTATTATTGATAAATCTTTATGGGAAAACAGTGGTCACTGGAAGTATTATCAATCATCTATTTTTTCTACTAGCTCTGAAAATAGAGAATATTGCATTAAGCCAATGAATTGTCCGGCACATGTTCAAATTTTTAAATATGGTTTAAAATCTTATAAAGATTTACCGATACGTATGGCTGAGTTTGGAAGTTGTTATAGAAAAGAACCTTCTGGTTCTTTACATGGGTTAATGCGTGTTCGTGGATTTACGCAAGATGATGCTCATATCTTTTGTACTGAAGAACAAATAAAATCTGAATTAAATAGTTGTATTATTTTATTATTAGATTTATATAATACTTTTGGATTTAAAAAAATTAATATTTTTTGTTCAACGCGTCCTAGTAATAGAATTGGTCAAGATTATATTTGGGATCAAGCAGAACAGGATTTAGAATCTGTTTTAAAGGAAAATCAATTATCGTTTCAGTATCAATCGGGGGAAGGTGCGTTTTATGGACCAAAAATTGAAATTTCTTTAGAGGATAGTTTAAATAGAGTTTGGCAATGCGGGACTATTCAATTAGATTTTTATTTATCAAAACAATTAAATGCATTTTATATTAATAAAAATAATTCTAAAAAAAACCCAATTATTATTCATAGAGCTTTTTTAGGTTCCATAGAACGGTTTATAGGAATTTTAATTGAGGAATATAATGGTCAGCTACCATTATGGCTATGCCCTGTTCAAGTTTCTATAATTAGTGTTTCTAAAAAAAATGTCTTATCTGCAAAAAATATAGTACAAAAGCTATTATTTCATAAAATTCGAGTTATTTCAGATTTTACAAGTAATAGCATTAGTTTAAAAATTCGTTCATTTTTTGAAAGAAAAATACCATATATTTTAATATATGGTGATAATGAAATGAAAAATAATTATTTAACTATACGTAATCGATTTTGTAAAAAACAATATACACAAGATATTGATAGTTTTATTAGAAATATTGTTAGAAATATTCAAAATTATTGTATAGAAGATTTCTATATGGAGGACTAGAGTATTAAAGTTGGAAAAAAAAACAAATTATCTCACCCTCATCGCATTAATCATGAAATACGTTCTATTGAAGTTCGATTAATGGGTTTGGAAGGGGAACCGTTAGGAATAGTAAATCTGAATTATGCTTTAGAGAAGGCTAAAAATTGTAGATTTGATTTGGTGGAAATTAGTCCGAATTCTAAACCTCCAGTGTGTCGTATCATGAATTACGGTAAGTTCTTGTATGAAAAAAGCAAAGCACTTAAAAAACAAAAAAAGAAACAAAAAATTATTCAGATAAAAGAGATAAAATTTAGACCTAATACAGATGAAGGGGATTATCAAGTTAAATTAAGAAATTTAATTCGATTTTTAAGAGATGGAAATAAAGTAAAAATTACTGTCAGATTTCGTGGTCGAGAAATGGCTCATCAGCATATCGGAGTAAGTATGTTAAATAGATTAAAAAAAGATTTGTCTGATTTATCAAATATTGAGTCATTCCCTATGCGTATTGAAGGTCGTCAGATGGTAATGATTTTATCTCCTAGAAAATAAATTTGCTCTTATTTATTTTTTATTTTTAAAAAAATATTTTATTTTGGAATTTTTATGCCTAAAATTAAAACATTACGTAGTGCAGCAAAAAGATTTAAAAAAACTGCTTCTGGTTTATTTAAATATAAAAAGTCTAATTTACGTCACATTTTAACAAAAAAAAATACTAATTATAAACGTCCTTTGCGTAAAAAAGTTATTATTTCATCAGCTGATTATCGTTCAGTATCCCAGCTTCTTCCATATCTTTGATCAGCAAATAAATGTATTTATAGGTTATATTTAATAAGGGAGAATTGTAAATGGCTCGTGTAAAGCGAGGAGTAACAGCGCATGCTCGTCATAAAAAAATAATTAAATTAGCTAAAGGGTATTATGGAGCGCGTTCTCGTGTATATAGAGTAGCAAAGCAAGCAGTAATTAAAGCAGGACAATATTCTTATAGAGATAGACGTAATAAGAAAAGGAATTTTCGAAAATTGTGGATTATACGAATTAATGCTGCAGCTAAAATTTATAATTTATCTTATAGCCAATTTATGTATGGATTAAAGAAATCATTCATTAATATTAATCGAAAAATTTTAGCGGAAACTGCAATTTTTGATAAAAATGCATTTAGTAAATTAGTAGATTGTTCGAAACGTGTTTTATTTAATAATTGATTTGAATAACTTGTTAAGTTTTTTATTAGAGGGAGTAACCAATCTCCCCGATATGATTTTAAAATAATTGAAAAAATATATTTATTAATTATCTATAATTGAATCCTGGAACACCAGTGAAAATACTAAAAGAAATACAACAATCTTTAAAAAAAATTACTATATCTGCTATTAAAGAAATAAAAAATATAGATAATATTTCAGAATTGAATAACTTTAAATCTAAGTATTTAGGAAAAAATAGTTTGGTTTTTTTTTATTTTAAAAAATTAAATACGATATATTCTTTAGAAAGAATTAAATGTGGAAAAATATTAAATAGTTTTAAAAGAGACTTTCAAAAAATAATTACTAAAAAAAAACAAAAAATAAAAAATAATTTATTAAATAGTAAAAATAATGAATTTTTTTTAGATTCTTCGTTACCAGGAAGAAGAGTAGAACGAGGAAGTGTACACCCTATTAATTTAGTCATTAGTCAAATTCAAGATATCTTTCATTATTGGGGATTTTTGACATATTCTGGACCGGAGTTAGAAAATAAATATTATAATTTTGATTCTTTAAATATACCAAAAAATCATCCTTCTAGAAGTATAAATGATACTTTTTGGTTAGACCCGAATTTTGTTTTACGGACACAAACGTCTAGTGTGCAAATTAGGATTTTAGAAAAATATTCTTATCCTATTAAAGCTATTGTTCCTGGAAAAGTTTATCGACGTGATTATGATAATACACATACTCCAATGTTTCATCAAATTGAAGGTTTAATAGTAGATAAATCAATTTCCTTTTCTAATTTAAAGTGGATTTTAGAGAATTTTATTATTAAAATTTTACAAAAAAATGTAAAAGTGCGTTTTAGAAGTTCATATTTTCCTTTTACTTGTCCTTCAGCTGAAATGGATATTCAAAATAAATCTGGGGATTGGTTAGAAATTTTAGGATGCGGGATGGTTCATCCGAATGTTTTAAAGAATTTTGATATTGATTGTAACGTTTATTCTGCTTGTGCGTTTGGTGTTGGTGTAGAAAGGATAGCTATGTTAAAATATGGAATATCTGATATTCGTTGTTTTTTTGAAAACGATATACGATTTTTAAAACAATTTGTTTAATATAACGAGATACGGTAAATGAAGATTGGAGCAGAATGGTTACGTCAATGGATCGATCTACCTATTTCAAATATAAATTTATGTAAACAACTAACAATATTTGGTTGTGAAGTGAATTATATTCAAGAAAAAAAAAAATATTTTTCTAATACAGTAATTGGTCGAATCGTTTCAAAAAAAAAATATTTTCCTGATAAAAGATTAATTTTATATAGAGTACGTATTTCAAGAACAAAAAAAATTTATATTATAAATAAAAAAAAAAACTATTTATCAGCAGGAGTTCAAATACCTGTTATTTTACCTCAATCTTCTTTAATAAAGGATATGAAAATATTATCTTGTTATTTATATAAAAATAAGATAAGCGGTGTATTTTGTTCCTATCATTTGGCTGGAATAGAAAAAAATAATAAAGAAGTAATTATTATTTCTAAAAAATTGAAAGTAGGGTCTGATTTTAATCATTATTTATGTTCATATAATGATATTATGAAATTTTTTATACCTTTTAATCGAATAGATTTACGTTCTGTTTGGGGGATATCTCGAGAAATTGCTGTATTAAATCATTTACCTTTACCAAAATTAAAATATAAATCACGCTTTATTCCAAAAAAAGTATTAAGTGAACCAAGAATTAATATTAACATTGATATAAAGAATTCTAATATACAATATATTTTTTGTGAATTTTATTCATTAAAAGTACCATCTGTTTTTCCTTTTCGAATGCAAGAACGTTTAAGAGTATCGAATTTATTAAGTGATAATATTATTTTAAACATTATAAATTATATTTTTATAGAAACTGGACATTGGTTTCATGTTTTTGATTTAGATTACTTAAAACAAGAGATATATATAAAAGAATTACAAGAAAAACAGGTTATTCAAGATAAGAATAACAAAAGTATTTCCTTAGTAAAAGGAACAGTTATTTTATCAGATCTGAAAAATATTCTTTCTTTTGAAGATATGGAATATTCTCATTATTCTTCTGTTAACTCTATTACGAAGAATTTATTTTTAGGATCTATTTGTTTTGAAGCTGAATTTATTCAATCTAGAAATTTAATTATTGGTGTTGAAAGAAAAATAGAATATTTAAAATATAATGTATATCCAAGTACACAAAAAAATATTTTTCAATATATTCAAAATTTAATATTAGATATTTGTGGCGGGGAAACGACTACATTAAAAAAATATAAGATAGAAAAAGATTATTCTGAATCTAACCTTTTGTCTTTAAATATTAATAGAATAAATAGAGTATCAGGAATCAAATTTACCAAAAAAGATATTTTATCAATTTTAAAAATTTGTTATTTTAAATTTTTTAGTAAAAAAGACAATTTTTTTATTACTCCCCCATATTGGCGTACTGACATTCGAATTATAGAGGATTTATTTAGTGAGATTATTCGAATTTATGGTTTTGAGAAAATTCAATCCTCTCCTCCAAAAAATTGGAATTTAAGTTTTAAGCATACAAAAGAACGTATCTCTCTTTCGAGAATAAAGTTATTTCTTATAGATCGTGGATATTTTGAGATTATTTCATATAGTTTTATTGATCCTGTAGTACAAAAGTTTTTTATAACACAATCTAATTCTTTATCTATTATAAATCCAATTTCTAGTGATATGTCTGAAATGAGGTTATCATTATGGATTGGACTTCTAAATTGTGTTTCTTATCATCAAAAACGACAAAATGAGTCTATTAAACTATTTGAAACAGGTTTATGTTTTTTTTCTAAAAAAGAAAAGGGGAAGATTAAAAAAGTTTTTCAAAATGACTATTTAGCTTTAGCTATTAGTGGTTTTTATAGTCATCGTTCATGGTATTTAAAAAATAGAAAATTTGATTTTTATGATTTAAAAGGAGATGTTGAGTCTATTTTAAATATTTGTGGAAAAATGAATTGTGTAGAGTTTTCTCCTGAAAATTTTATTGGTTTATGCTCAGAACAAAGTGCTGGAATATATTTGAATGGCCAATTTATCGGTCGTATCGGGGTTCTCGATCCTTCTTTTTATAATGTTTTTAATTTACACGATTCAGTAATTTTATTTGAAATAATGTGGAAAAAAATTTGTGATAGCAGGTCCATTAAGATAAAATATATATCAGTACTACCGAGTAGTCAACGAGATATTTCTATAATTGTTTCCAGTAATATACTTAGTAAAGATATTATTGATGTTTGTCGTAATAATATTAGTATAAAAAATACTGATATATATATATATGATGTTTATACAGGTTCAAATATTCCTGTTGGGAAAAAAAGTATATCTATTTGTTTTACTTTCAATAGTTTTAAAAATACGTTAATAGAATCTGATATTAATTTAAACATTTCGCAATGTGTTACTGCTCTTAAGGATAAATTTGGAGCGATTTTAAGAGATTAAATTATATGGTATTAACTAAAGCAGAAATTTCAGATTACTTATTTAATAAGTTAGAACTCAGCAAACAAAAGATAAAAAATTTAGTAGAAATTTTTTTTGAAGAAGTTCGAAAATCTTTAGAAGCAGGTGAAGAGGTAAAGTTATCTGGTTTTGGAAATTTTTATGTTCGTAATAAAAAACAAAGACCAGGGCGAAATCCAAAAACTGGTGAAAATATCTTGGTTTCTGCTCGCAGAGTAGTAGTTTTTAAGCCTGGTCAAAAATTAAGAAATCGGGTAGAATCTTTAAAATATGTTAAAAAAAAAAAAATATTATATAATTATTAGTCATAATATTATTTTTATAGTAGAGATGTTATTTGCTGTATTTATAGTAAGAAAATAGATTTATCATTTTTTTAGTATTAATAAATCTTTTATGGTATTTATAAAATAATAGATTTTAATTTTATATAAAAATTTAATTTATGTCTTTATATTAATGTTGGTTTTTTTAAATTTTTTTATTTTTAAAATAGACTTATTATAGAAAGAATTTTTAAATATATACTTAAATATATTTAAAAATTTCTTTATATATAAATTTTAATATTTTAGTTTTTACCAATATATATTTTGATATAATTTTTTGATTAACATATCAATAGTACAAATAAGAAAAATCAGTTATATATAAAAATATTTTCTGTATTTTTTTTAGTAAAAAAATACGAAATGAACGTTTTTTTATATTTTTATCGTAAATAAAAGAGTTTTTAAAGAATTTCTCTATTGGGTAACATAATTCTTGTATGTCTTTTAATAAAATTAAGTAATCTATTTTATTTACTGGATGAATTTTTTTTTGAATTTTTTTAATTAATTTGATTAATATTTTTTCATATTTAGTTATTTCTTGAGTGTACTGTAAATTAAATGAATTAATTTTAATAATTTTAATTTTTTTATCTTTTTTAGAGAGAAGATTACTAATTCTTTTATATGTAGATAAAATATTTTCTATATTATTTTTTTTTTTAAATTTATTAATAGTTTTAATTCTTTTGTTTATATCAATAAGATTTACTAATTTTAGCGATAAAACAGAATCAATTACTTGTTTATCATAATTTTTTTTTAAATATAGTGATTTATATCTTGAGTAAATAAAATTTAAAATTAATGGTTTTAGTTCTGGGTTTTCTTGTGAATTTTTGTACAAATTCAGAGATTTTTCAATTAAATCTGGTAAATTTATATTGAATTTTTTTTTAGTTATTATTCGAATAATTCCAATTGCAGCTCTTCGTAGTGCAAACGGATCTTTATTTTTTTTAGGAATTTTACCTATAGTAAAAATTCCAGTAATTGTATCTATTTTATCAGCGATACTTAATGCACATGAAATATTTCTTTTAGGTAATTTAGATTCAGAAAAATTAGGGAAATAATGTTCTTTAATGGCTATGGCTACTATTTTTTTTTCTTGATGCATTAATGCATAGCGCATTCCTACTACTCCTTGTAGCGCTGTGCATTCTGTTATTATATTTGTTGTTAAATCACATTTTGATAATTGTGCAGCACGTTTTGTTAATAAAATATCAGCATGTATAATATTTGCAATGTATTCACTAATTTCTATTATTCTGAGTGTTTTATCATACATTGTTCCAATTCTTTTTTGAAAAGAAATTTTTTTTAGTAATATTAATCTTTTAGAAAATGATATTTTTTGATCTTTTTTTAAGAAAAAATTTATATTATCTAGTTTAGAACATAATACTTGCTCATTTTCTTGAATAATTTTTTTTGAGTTAGTTGTTTCAATATTACTGATAAAAATAAAATTATTTGTTATTTTTTTTGTATTTTTTTCATATAATGGAAAATATTTTTGATTGTCTTCTATAATATAAGTAATTATTTCTTCTGGTATATTTAAGTATTTTTTTTTAAATTTCCCTAAATAAGCTTTTGGCCATTCTATTGATGCTGTTATTTCATGTAATAGTTTTTCATTAATATTTACAGATGTAATAGAAGATTTTTCTAAATTTTTTATTTGATTTAATATATTTTCTTTTCTTTCAAAATAATCAATCATAATGTATTTTTTTTTAAATAACTCTACGCTATATTCATTAGCATGATTAAAAAAAATTTTTTTAGGAGAAAGTAAAAAATGACCATAAGAAATATTTTTTGAAGAAATATTAACTAGATTTAACGAAATTAGTTTTTCGTTTAATAAAACCATAATATTTCGTATAGGGCGTGAAAATCGAATTGTATTAACCCCCCACGACATAGATTTTTTTAATGGTATATGTATAATTGCATTAGGTATGATTTTTTTTAAAACTTTTTTTAGAGAAACATTTTCTTTTTTTTTTAAATAAAGTAAATATTTTTTTTTTTTTATTGTAATTTTTTTTACTTTTTCTTTTTGAATGTTATTGGATTTTATCCAATTCAAAGCTAATGGTGTAAAGGTTTTTTTTTTATTAAATGATTTTTCTACTAATGGTCCTATTTTTTTAATATAACGTATTTTTGGTATATATGATAAAGAAAAAATTTTTAATGCTATTTTTTTAGTAGTATAAAATAAAGAAATAGATTGATAATTTATTTGATTTTTTTTTAAGTCTTTTTTAATAAAAGAATAAAAAAATTTAGCTATATTGCTTAATTCCTTACTTGGTAAATCTTCTGTTTGTATTTCAATTAGTAAGATTTTTGGATTCATTTTTTACTCATTATTGGTTTTTTGGATGTATTGTATAGCAATTTTTTTTATTTTTTTTCGTATTGTTAATATATAATCAGTTCGATCAGTAGTAGATAATTTTTTTCTACAATCTAATAAATTAAAGTAATGAATGGAATGTAACATATGTTCGTATGCAGGTATTGGTAGCGGGACATGTAAGCTGGTTAGTCGATCTGATTCTTTCATATGTAATTTAAATAATTTTAATAGGATTAAAGTTTTAGAGAATTTAAAATTATAAGACGAATTTTCCTTTTCATAATTTAAAAATATATCGGAATATGTTATATTTTTATCTAGATATTTATCCCAAATTATATTGTATATATTTTTAGAATCTTGAATATGCATGGCTATTCTCTCTAACCCGTATGTTACTTCAATAGTAGATTCATTACAATGAATACCTCCCATTTTTTGAAAATATGTAATTTGTGTTATTTCCATTCCATTTAACCATATTTCCCATCCTAAACCTGATGCTCCTAGGGTAGGGTTTTTCCAATTATCTTCTATAAATCTAATATCATTATTTTTTATGTCAATACCTATTTTTTTTAAAGAAGATAAATATATTTTTTGAATATTTTTAGGAGCTGGTTTAATAATAACTTGGAATTGATAATAATGTTGTAGTCGATTAGGATGTTCTGTATATCTTCCGTCTGATGGGCGTCTAGATGGTTGAACATAAGCAATAGATACTGGTTTTTTTCTAAGAACATTAAAGAATGTATGATAGTGAAATGTTCCAGCACCTACAGAAATATCTAGTGGTTGCAAGATTATGCATTTTTGTTTATTCCAGAAATTTTTTAAATTTTGTATGATATTATAAAATGTTGGTGTAATTTGTGACATAGCAGCAACTCTTTGTTTGTTATTAGAATTTTTATTATTTAGAATTTTTTTAAAAAAATATTTCAGAATTTTTATTAAACTTAATTAGGTTATTATTTTGAATAATTAATGTTCAGTTGTTATAAAATAATTATGAGAATAATTTTTTGATAATTATAATCAAAGTAGTATTTGTATACCATACTTATTTTTATTATTATCAATATGTTTTGAATTGAGAGTTTTTTTATGATACATAAATATATAGGGGCTCATGTTAGTTCAGCTGGCGGGTTAGAAAATTCTATTCTACGTGCACATGAATTAGAAGCAACGGCTTTTTCTTTATTTTTAAGTAATCAATTGCAATGGCGTATTCCAATTTTAAAAGAAAAAACAATAAATAATTTTGTTCGATTGTGTAAAAAATATAATTATCATTCTAAAAGTATTTTACCACATAGCAGTTATTTAGTTAATTTAGGGCATCCTGACAAAAACATGAGAGAAAAATCGTGTTATTATTTTATTCAAGAAATTAAATGTTGTTATCAATTAGGTTTAATGATGATTAATATTCATCCTGGAAGTTATTTATATAAGATTACAGAAAAGAAATGCTTGGAAAACATTATAGATTCTATTAATTTTATTTTAAGTAAAACAGAGCATATAATTATTGTATTAGAAAATACAGCAGGTCAAGGAAGTAATGTTGGTTATTGTTTCGAACATTTAGCTTTTATTATTCGACATATTAAAAATAAATTAAGAATTGGAGTTTGTTTAGATATTTGTCATTTATTTGCTTCTGGTTATCAGTTGAATGATATAAATAGTTTTATATTCACATTTAAAAAATTTCATAATTTGATAGGACTAAAATATTTATACGGAATTCATATGAATGATTCTAAAAGAAATTTTAATAGTCGATTAGATCGTCATCATAATTTAGGTTATGGGAAAATAAAAAAATATGTTTTTTCTAATATTGTTCAGACAAAAGAATTTCAAGATATACCTTTAATTTTAGAAACAAAAGATAAGTCTTTGTGGAAAAGTGAAATACGTTGGTTAAAACAAGAATCGTTATTATATACAGCTAGTTTCTTAAACATATAAATTTTATCGGTTTTCTTTTTAGCAATTAAGATAATTAATATTTTTAAATGTATATTTAAAAGTTAAAAATATTTTTTTATTTTTTGAAATGTATTTTTTTTTACTTTAATAGGATTAGAAGATATGATAATATTAAATGCAATTCTTAGAATTAAGCGAGGAACTAATAATAGTCGATATGTTAGAAAAGTTCAGCGAAAAGTTCCTGGAATCATATATGGTAAAAAATTTTTAAAAAATGAGTTATTGATTTTATTAGATCATGATAAAATATTTAACTTACAAGAAAAAGATATACTTTTTTCTAAAAAAATGTCTATTTTTTTAGAAAATAAAAAATTTTTAGTTATAGTTAAAGATATTCAATATCATGCGTTTAAACCTATTTTGTTACATATAGATTTCTTATGTATTGGATAATTATGTTATAATAAAGGGAATTTATTTTATCTAGATAGTAATGTCAATATTTTTTATTTTTATAAAATATTTATGTTGGCACGTATTTTTATTTCTGTAATTTAATAGATAAAATTTAAGTTTAGAAAAAATTTTCGTGCCGACATTTTAAAAAAGATATAAATTTTAAACATAAATATAGTTGTAAATTAATATAATGAAGTTTTATTATTATAAATACAAATATGTAAAATTTTTCGATAAAATTAAATAATAAAATATTTAAAGGTATTTTATGGTTTTTATGTAAGATAATTATTTTTGTATTATAAATAATATACATCATTATTAATGATGATATATTTGTAGAATATATGTTCTAAATATTTTCTTTTAAATAGATAAATATGAGTTAATTTTTATATTTTATTAG
Source organism: Buchnera aphidicola (Cinara strobi) (assembly GCF_900560745.1). NCBI lineage: Bacteria > Pseudomonadati > Pseudomonadota > Gammaproteobacteria > Enterobacterales > Erwiniaceae > Buchnera > Buchnera aphidicola. Next base: position 102,003 of record NZ_LR025085.1, read on the forward strand.
ATATTAATATATTATATTTTTTAAAATTTTATTATTGCATTGATTATTCAGTGATAATTAATATTCTGGTTATATAAGATGAATAAATTTATATTTAATCAACATACTCCAATTAAAAAATTGGGTCAAAATTTTTTAAAAAATAAAATAATTATTAGTAAAATTATCAATTTAATAGATTTAAATTATACTGATCATGTTATTGAAATCGGACCTGGGTTCGGGGCTTTAACATTTCCTATGTGTGATATAGTAGATAAAATAACTATTTTAGAGATAGATGAAAAAATTGTATTTTTTTTATCTCAATGTTTACTTCATGATAAATTAAATATTATTTTAACAGATGCAATGAGGTTTGATTTTAAATATTTTTTTTCGTTAAAAAAAAATGTTATATATCGATTTGTAGGTAATTTACCATACAATATTTCTACTAGTTTTTTTTTATTAGTTACTAAATATTATTATAATATTTATGATATGCATTTTATGTTTCAAAAAGAAGTAGCTGAACGATTATTAGCATCTCCTGATACTAAATCATATGGAAGATTAAGTATTATTGCTCAGTGTTTTTACAGAATTGTTCCGTTACTTAGTGTAAATAAACTTAATTTTTTTCCAATACCTAAAGTAGATTCTATTTTTTTGAGATTTAGGCCGAATAATTTTATTGATTCTAAAGATTTATTAAGTCATTATACTTCTTTAGGAATAGTAACTAGAATATCTTTTAGTCATAGACGTAAATTATTGTATAAAAATTTATCTGGATTATTTTCTAAAAAAGAGTTATTAAGTCTAAATATAGATCCCTATGCTCGAGCAGAAAATATTCCAGTTTCTCAATATATACAGTTAGCAAAAATTTTTCTTAAAAATAAACTATAGAATTAAATAATTATTTGATTTTTAATAGATTTTTATTAAAATAAACTAAATTTTATATATTATTAATTATATTTTTAGTAAAAATATTATTTTTTTTAAAAAATATAAATTTATTTTTTAAATTTAAAATTTATTAATAACGTGATTTTAATAAAATCTTATTTTTTTTTATTTTTATTTTTAATAGATTCTAAGAGCTTATAGAAATATGAGTTTTTTGAAATATTTTTTTATTAAATATTTTTAATATATATATCGTTGTATTAAAACAAATACCTAAATAAATTTTATTTATTTGAAATAAAAATATAAATATAATTTTTTGATTATTTAAAGTATATTTATAAAAATTAATTATATTTATACAATATATTTTTTAGTTAGATATTTTATTGATGATGTTATCATGTTTATAACAAACAGAAGAATTTTTATAAACATAATTGTTATTATGTTTATAATGTACTATTTTGTTAATATAAAAATTAAATTTTTCATTAAATGAGGTATTTTAACGAAAATTATTTTTTTATTTTCCTATGAATTTCCTGTAAAGAAGTAATTGGATATTTTCCAATATTTCTAAAAGAAGAAATAGTTGCAAAAGCTCCGTTTAGTGTAGAGTCATAATGTATTCTATATTTTAGTGCATTATTTCGTATTTCTTGTGTTTCTTTGTTTGTATGGTTGTCTGTAGATGTATTAATAATATAAATATATTTTTTGTTTTTTATAAAATCTTGAACATTAGGTTTCCCTTCATGAATTTTATTAACTAGTTTGGCTTTAATTCCTACAGATTGTAATTTTAAGTATGTCCCTGATGTTGCTTCTAGATTGAATTTTAATTTTTTTAATTGTATAGCTAAATTAATGATAGATTTTTTATCTGAATTTTTTACTGAGAGTAATATTGTTCCTTTTGTTTTTAATTTAATATAAATTCCAAGCATGGCTTTATAAAAGGCTAAAGAAAAATTTTTACCTATACCCATTACCTCTCCAGTAGATTTCATTTCAGGACCTAAAAAGGGACTAGTATTTGGAAATTTATTAAATGGCAATACTACTTCTTTAACAAAATATTGCTTGGGTGTTATTGTTTTTGTATATTTTTGTTGAAATAAATTTTTCCCGCATATGACCCGCATTGCGATTTTTGCTAGTGGGGCTCCAATAGCTTTAGATACAAATGGTATGCTTCTTGAGGCACGTGGATTAACTTCTAAAATAAATATTTTTTTATTTTTAATAGCAAATTGGATGTTTATTAATCCATATACCTTTAATTTAAGAGCTAAAATTTTTGTTTGTTCTTTTATTTTTTTTTGTATTTTTTTATTTATAGTATAAACAGGTAAGGTACATGCTGAATCCCCTGAATGTATCCCCGCTTGTTCTATATGCTCCATAATTCCACCAATAAATACTGATTTCTTATCGCATACTGCATCTACATCTATTTCGGTAGCATTTTCTAGATATTGATCTAATAAAATTATTTGATTAACTGATTGTTTTTCACGATTTAAAAAATATTTACATAAATGTTCATCATTGTAAATGATTTCCATTTCTCTCCCGCCCAAAACATAAGACGGCCTAACAATAACAGGATATCCAATATAATTAGATTTTTTTAATGCTTCTTTTATATTTTTTGCTGTTTCGTTGATTGGTTGCCTTAACTGTAATTTCTTAATTATATTTTGAAATTTTTTTCTGTTTTCAGCAATGTCGATATACTTTGGTTGAGTTCCTAGTATGTTTACTCCCTCTTTTTGAAGAGATCTAGCGAGTTTTAACGGAGTTTGTCCTCCATATTGAATAACGATTCCTTTAGGTTTTTCTATTCTTACGATTTCTAATATTTCTTCTAAATTAATAGGCTCAAAATATAATCTATCAGAAATATCATAATCTGTAGATACAGTTTCAGGATTACAATTAATCATAATTGTTTCATATTTATCTTCTTTTAATATTTTTGATGCATGTACGCAACAATAGTCAAATTCAATTCCTTGTCCAATTCTGTTGGGCCCGCTTCCTAATATAATTATTTTTTTTAAATTATTAGTAGGTAAAGATTCGCATTCATCTTCCCAGGTAGAGTACATATAGGCCGTCTCTGTGGAAAATTCTGAAGCACATGTGTCAATTCGTTTATATACAGGATGTAATTTTAATGCATATCGTTTTTTTCGTATATCAGATTCTTTGGTACCTATTAATTGAGAAATTCTTAAATCTGAGAATCCTTTTGCTTTTAATTCTTTTAATCTAGTAAAATTTAAATGTGATAATTTGGTTTTTTTAACGCTTTCTTCAGTAGAAATTAAATCTTTTATTTGATTTAGAAACCATGGATCTATATTTGTAAGGTTTTTTATTTTTTCAATAGACCAGTTTATCCTAAAAGCTTCTCCTATATACCATAGTCGATGAGGTCCAGCTTCTTTTAATTCATATTTTATTTTTTTTTCTTTAGATATATTTTTTTTTACTAATTTTTTTGGATTAAGTTCAATATCAAATCCGGTTGATCCAATTTCTAGGCTCCTAATTGCTTTTTGTAATGATTCTTGAAATGTTCGACCAATTGCCATCACTTCTCCTATAGATTTCATTTGAGTAGTCAATCGATCATTACATCCGTGAAATTTTTTGAAATCAAATCTTGGAATTTTTGTAACAATATAGTCAATTGAAGGTTCAAATGCTGCTGGAGTATTTTTTCCTGTAATATTATTTTCTAATTCGTCTAAAGTGTATCCGATAGATAATTTAGAAGCAATTCGAGCAATAGGAAATCCAGTAGCTTTAGAGGCTAAAGCAGATGATCTCGATACTCTTGGATTCATTTCAATAACTATCATGCGCCCGGTTTTTGGGTTTACAGCAAATTGCACATTAGACCCCCCGCTTTTTACTCCGATTTCTTTCATAATAGAAATAGCAGCATTACGCATTTTTTGATATTCTTTATCACGTAAAGTTTGAGCTGGTGCAATCGTGATTGAATCACCAGTATGTATCCCCATTGGATCTATATTTTCAATTGTACATATTACGATAAAATTTTTTTTTGAGTCTTGAATTACTTCTAATTCATATTCCTTCCATCCGATTAACGATTCATCAATTAGCAATTCAGATGTCGGGGACAGCTCAAGCCCCTGAAAGCAGATATTTTGAAATTCTTTATAATTATATGCGATTCCCCCTCCGCTCCCTCCCATAGTAAATGATGGTCGAATAATACAAGGGAAGCCAATGGTTTCAACAATAGAGTTTGCCTCTTTAATAGTATGAGCAATCCCACATTTGGCTGTATTGAGATTAATTTTTTTCATAGATTTTTCAAATAAAAATCTATTTTCTGCTTTTTCAATAGATTTAATTGTAGTACCTAATAGTTTTATTTGATATTTTTTTAAAATTCCGGTGTGATATAATTGTAATACACAATTAAGGGCTGTTTGTCCACCCATAGTAGGTAAAATAGCATCTGGCTTTTCTTTTTCTATAATTTTAGTAACAATCTTAATGTTAATAGGTTCTATATAAGTAATATCAGCTATTTCGGGATCTGTCATAATCGTAGCTGGATTTGAATTAATTAAAATAATCTTATAACCTTCTTCTTTTAACGCTTGACATGATTGAACTCCTGAATAATCAAATTCACAGGCTTGTCCAATTATAATTGGACCTGAACCTATAATTAATATGGAGTGTATATCATTTCTTTTAGGCATATAAATTTTCTCTATTTAGCATGTTATTAATAAAAATATTAAATAATTCTTGGATATCATTAGTACCCGGATGAGATTCTGGATGTCCCTGAAAGCTGAAGGAAGGATGATTTTTTAAGGAAATCCCTTGGATAGTTTTATCAAATAAAGATATGTGTGTGATTAACATATTTTTTTTTATTGTATCAGGATCAATTGTAAAGTTATGATTTTGTGATGTAATAAATACTTTTTTTGTTGATACGTTTTGAACAGGATGATTAGATCCGTGATGGCCAAATTTCATTTTTATAATTTTTGACCCTAACGATAGAGCTAAAATTTGATGTCCTAAACAAATTCCAAAAATAGGTACTGAATAATTTAATAATTTTTTAACATTTTTTATGGAAACTAGGTATGATCGAGGATCTCCAGGTCCATTAGATAACAGTATCCCAGATGGATGAAGAGATAAAATAGTTTTTGCAGAAGTATCAAAAGGAACTAATGTAATTTTACAACCTTTTTTTTGTAATATTTTTAATATACTTGTTTTTATTCCGAAATCATATACTACAACATGAAATATTTTTTTTATTTGTGTAGTTTTTGTTTTTTTAATATCCCATATATGTATTATTTTTGTTCCCTGTGACATAGGGACATTTTTTTTACTTTTTTCTTTAGCTGATTTAATTTTTTTGAAAGCATTTTTTTTGTTTATATAACGATTGGTTTGAATGCATCCATATTGTGATCCTTGTTCTCTTAAAATTCGAGTCAGTTTTCTTGTATCTATTTCTGAAATTACAATAATTTTATTTTTTATAATATATTGACTGAAATCTTGAGTGCTATATAAATTACTATTAATAGTTGATATGGATTTTATGATAATTCCGCTGGCATGAATTTTATTAGATTCTTCATCTTTTTTGTTTGTACCAACATTCCCGATATGTGGGCAAGTGAATGAGATAATTTGGCTGTGATAAGACGGATCGGTTAAAATTTCTTGATAACCAGTCATAGCTGTATTAAAAACAATTTCTCCAGCTATTTCTCCTTCTATACCAATAGTTTTCCCGGTAAAAATAATTCCTTTTTCTAGTATTAATTTTGCTTTTATAGACAAAATTTTCTCCTGCATGTTAGTTTGATATATATATGTATGTATATACATATCTATATTATTTGAATTTAATAATAAAATTTTATTTATTGAAATATTTTTTTCGTTTTTTCAGTGTATCGCTTAAAACATCTTTCATGCTATAAAGACCATTTTTTTTATCTTGAATCCATATAGCAGCTTCAAGAGCTCCTTTGGCAAAAATAGATCGATTTGAAGCGTTATGAGTAATAGAAATTTTTTCATATCTATTTTCAAATAGAACTGTATGTTTTCCAATTGTACTTCCAGCTCGAATAGTAGAGAATCCGATTTTTTTTCTTTCTCTAATTCCAGTATTACCTTTTCTAGAAAATATAGCAGATTTATTAAAATCCCATTTCATATTTTTGCAAATTATCTTTCCTAATTGTAAAGCAGTCCCAGAAGGAGAATCTATTTTGTTTCTATGATGAGATTCTATAATTTCAATATCACAGGTTTTATCAAACATATATGACACATATTTTAATAGTTGATGTAAAATATTAATTCCAATACTAAAATTAGGAGAAAATAATATTGGTATGCTATAAGAAGCATCTTTAATCGCTTTCATTTGTTTTTTATTAAAACCAGTCGTTCCAATAATCATTTTTTTTTTGTATGCAATACAGTATTTTATTATTTTCATAGTAACAAAAGGTATACTAAAATCAATAAATGTATTAAATGGAAGAATATTAGTATTCTTTTTTAGATCTTCTAGTGTAAGAAGAAAATTTTTTTTATTTAAAAAATCTGCTGAATTTTTTAATTGATGACTGTTTTTATGAATATTATTAATTAATGCATGGACTAATTGAATTTGTTCATGTTTTTTTATTTCTTTTATTAGCATTTGCCCCATTTGTCCAAATGCTCCGGAGATAATAATTCTCATTTTTTCTTTTTTCATTTTTTTGAGTTTATTTTATGATTATTATTTATTTATAAAATTTTAATAATTGAGTACAAGTTGTTAATTTTTTAAAATTAATTATAATTTTGAAAGAAAATTTTAATATTTATATATAATTTATTTTTAAATATCTAGATAATTTTTTTTGCTTTTTTTCAAGTAATTGTATAAAAGTACATATTATAGTTATAATGAGATATTAGAGGGTAAAACTATATTACAAAATTAATATCTTATAAAAAAATATGATTTTTGTTTTTTTGTGTTGTATTTTCAATACATCTATTACATATTTCGCTTTTATTTTCAAGATAGTTAATTTTTTTAGAATAATTCCAGCAGCGAGGACATTTTATTTTATTACTTTTTTTTATTATTATTTTTAAATTTTTTATTTTCTTACTTTTATAGCCTATTTTAGGTGCGCTTGAATAGCGCTTTAACTGTATTTCAGATACTAAAAAAACGAATTTTAATTCAGAATTAAAGGATAATAACAAATCAAATGTTTTCCTATTTACGTACAATATTAATATTGTTTCTAATGAGTGATTTATGAATTTATTTTTTATTTCTTGTTCAATTATTTTATTGACTTCATTTCTTATTTTGAATATTTTTTTCCATATAATAGAATGATATGAGTTATTTTTTGAAAAAGGTTGGATTTTTTTAAACCATTTTTTAGTAAATATAGATTTATCTTTTTTTTCTTTTAATTGGTTCCATATTTCTTCTGCAGTAAAAGATAATATTGGAGCAATCCATCTTGCTAAGGAATGTAAGATATAAAATATGGTTGTTTGCCCACTACGTCTCTCTATACTATTAGAATGCATAGTATATTGACGATCTTTTATTATTTCTAAATAACAAGACCCTAATTTGATAGAACAAAAATTAATAATTTTTTGTACTACTTTGTGAAAATTATAACAAGAATAATATTTGATAATTTTTTTTTGATATTTATACGTAACATCTATAATCCACTTATCTAATAATAACATTTTTTTATATGTTATTTTATTTGTGTGTGAATTATAGTCAAAAATATTAGAGAATAAAAATCTTATAGTATTTCTTATTCTTCTATAATGATCTGTAATTTGTTTTAACTTTTTATCAGAAATAGACATATCATTAGTATAATCAGTATATGCTACCCATAATCTTAAAATATCAGCCCCCCATTTTTTAATAATTTTTTGTGGTTTAATGATATTATTTAGGGATTTAGACATTTTTTGACCGTTTTTATCTACTACAAATCCGTGTGTGATAACTGATAAGTATGGCGCTTGCTGTTTAGTAATTACAGATGTAATTAATGATGACATAAACCATCCGCGATGTTGATCAGATCCCTCTAAATATAAATCAGCTTTATGATTTTTTTTATTATCTAAATTACATTGATAGATATTTAGTTGATGACTTGATCCTGATTCAAACCAAACATCAAGAATATCATCAATTTTTTGATACATATCAGGATTATCTTTAATCCAATCGCTTATTTTAGATTCCCACCATATTTTATATCCATGTTTTTGAATTTTTTGAGCAATTTTTTTTATTATTAAAGTAGTATCTGGATGTAGTTTTTTGGTTTTTTTGTGTATAAAAACTGGAAGCGGGACCCCCCAAGTTCTTTGCCGTGAAATACACCAGTCGGGTCTATTTTTTAGCATTTTGTTCATTCTATTTTTTCCCCACCCAGGAATCCATGAAACATTTTTAATTTCTTCTTTTATTTTATCTTTTAAATTAGAATCAGATATTTTAATAAACCATTGAGGGGTAGCTCTAAAAATAACTGGTTTTTTATGACGCCAACAATGAGGATAAGAGTGTTTAATTTGTTTTGAGAAGAGAATTTTTTTATTTTTTTGTAATAATTTTAAAATTATATTTTGTTTATTAAAAATATGTATGTTATTTAATAATTTATATTTTTTCAAACAATAGAACCCTAATTTATCTATTTTTTGATTAGGGGCAATATTGTATTTTTTACATGCAATAAAATCTTCGTATCCGTGATCAGGGGACATATGTACCGCCCCAGTTCCTAAGTCACTTGATACATGTTGGGACAAAATGATTGGAATTGAAGTTTTAAAAATAGGGTGCACACATTGAATGTGCTCTAATTCTTTTCCTTGAATAGATTCAATAACTTTCCATTTTTGTATGTTATTATTTTTAATAATCTGAAACATTAATTTTCGTTCAAATATATAATATTTTTTTTGTATTTTTAATACATGATAGTTTAGATTCGGATTAACAGCGATAGCTTGACAAGTTGGAAGAGTCCAAGGGGTTGTAGTAAATATAACGATTGAAATTTTTTTAAAAGGGTTTATTTTTTTTCTTACTTGCTTGTCACATAGTAATATTTTTTTAGGGTAATGTTTTATTTTAAAGGAAATATATAGAGAAGTAGATTTTTTTTTTTTATATTCTATTTCAGCTTCTGCTAAAGAAGATTGACATTCAAAACACCAATAAATAGGTTTTAAATCTCGGTATAGATAACCATTTTTAATGATTTTAGCTAACATCAAAATTGTATTTGCTTGATTATTGTAATTAATTGTTAAATTAGCATTTTTCCAATCTGCTAATACCCCTAATCGGATAAAATCTTTTCTTTGTTGATTAACTTGCTGTAAGACATATTGATGACATTGAGATCGAAATTTTTTTTTATTAATATTTCTAATTTGATTAGAAATATTTTTTTCTAATTTTTGTTCAATTGGTAATCCATGACAATCCCAACACGGAATATATGGAGCGAAAAAACCAGACATACGTTTAAATTTTAAAATAATGTCTTTTAAAATTTTATTAACGGCATGCCCTATATGGATATCCCCGTTAGCATATGGGGGTCCATCATATAAAAAAAAATTTTTATTTTTTTTATTTTTTATTTCCAATAAATTATATAGCTTATTTTTTTTCCACTGTTTTAGTATTTCCAGCTCCTTTATAGCCAGATTTGCTTTCATTGGAAAAGTAGTTTTAGGTAAATTTAAAGAATTTTTAATATTTTTCATATGTCGCTATTCTTAAATAAGACGGTGTATTTTAATACATAATAAAAAAGTATTGTGCATGATTAGTTTTTACAAGAAGCATTTTATTTTATTACAATTAAAATTTTTAATAATTATTATTTTATTAAATCTTCTATAAAATATATTGTATTATATTTATATGATTTTTTAAATTAAAATTATAGAATTAATTAGTAAATTACTAATTCTGTTTTTAGAAAATTTGAATATGGTTTTTAAAAATATTAGTTTTTACAAGTATATTTATTTATATATTTCAATATATATAGTATTTTTTTATATATAAAAGTGTTTTTTAAAAAAAAATTATATATTTAATTAATTTAGATGAGATTATATCAATTTTTTATGTACTTTTTTTATATAAAATATATTATATATTATATATATTTTATATATCATAATTGATATATTTAATTTGACATCTTATTAATTATTCTATAATTTTTATAGAAATTATTTTTTAGTATTTTATACTGGAGGTTATAATTATTTTGGCAAATATTAATTCATCTAAAAAACATGCTATTTTATCAGAACAACGTAGAAAAAATAATTCTAGTAAACGATCTCAAGTAAAAACATTTATGAAAAAAATATATAAATTTATTAAAGAAAAAAAAAAAGAAAAAGCTATTCAAATTTTTTATGTATTACAATCAATTATTGATAGATATTCCTTAAAAGGAGTAATGCATGCTAATAAAGCTGCTAGATACAAATCAAAAATAATGAAAGATATTTTTAAAATTTAACATTTTTTATAATATTACGTAATAAGTATTGCTTCTATTTTTGGTATATAGATAGCAATACCCTCTTTACATATTTTATTTAGTAAGACTATCAAAGAATTTTTTTAGACTATCAAAAAATCGTTTAGATTTCGGGCTGTAATTCTTTTCTTTAAAATCTCCAAAACTAGACCCTAGTTGTTGTAATAATTTTTTTTGAAACTGGTTGAGGTTAACAGGTGTTTCGACTATTATCTTGCAAAGTAAATCTCCTGGATATCCTTTTTGAATTGATTTTACACCTTTCCCTCGTATTCGAAATAATTTACCAGATTGTGTTTCAGAGGGTATTTTTAGATTAATTCTTCCTTTAAGAGTTGGAATTTCTATTTCTCCACCTAAAGCAGCTACAACAAAATTAATAGGTACTTCGCAATACAAATTATTTGCATCTCGTTTAAAAATAGGATGTTTTTTAACAGATATTTGAATATATAAGTCTCCAGAAGCGGCTCCATTTTTTCCGGCTTCACCTTCATTGTTTAATCGAATTCGATCATTATTATCTACTCCTGCAGGAATTTTAATGGATAATTTTTTAGATTTTTTAACTCTTCCTTGTCCATAACATTGTTTACATGGATTTTGAATGAAAGTTCCAGATCCTCTGCATGTAGGGCATGTTTGCTGTACACTAAAAAAACCTTTTCTCATATGTATTTGCCCGTTTCCATTACATGCCGTGCAAATATTAGGTTTTTTTCCATAAGCTGAACCAGATCCACTGCATGATTGACATGATTGAAATTTTGGAATTCTTATTTCTTTTTTTACACCTTGAATAGCTTCTTCTAAAGTAAGATTGATATTATATTGTAAGTCTGATCCTTTTTCTTTTTTGTGATTTCGATTATTTCCAAATATATCTCCAAAAACATCACCAAATATATCATTAAAATCTGCGCTAGATGTTGTAAAGCTACTTTGAAAACCATCTGTATTATTATTTTGTTCAAATGCAGCATGTCCATACTGATCATATGCTGTTCTTTTTTGATTATCACTTAAAATTTCATAAGCTTGTTTTATTTCTTTAAATTTTTCTTCTGCAATTTTATTTCCTGGGTTTCGGTCAGGATGAAATTTCATAGCAAGTTTTTTATATGCTCGTTTAATTTCACGATCATTTGCAGTATTCTGGATCCCCAGAATTTGATAGTAGTCTTGTTTTTCCATAGTTTTTTATGTAGATTCCTGGAATGAATTTTTTGAATAGGGTGTAGATGAAATATTCTACACCCTGTATTTTGAATTAGATATAGTATAATAATTTTATCTTATTTTCATAAATATAGTTAATTTTATAGTTACTTAATTATATTCTTTATTTTTTATTTTTATCTTTTACTTCTTCAAATTCAGCATCTACTATATTTTCGTTATTATCTTTTTGATTTGTTTGTTGATTTGATGTATTTTCTGGATTATTATTTTTTAACATTTCAGTTAATTTTAAATTTAATTGCAATACTTTTTGTATATTAGTATTAATTTCTTCTTTATTTTCGCCTTTTAAAGATAAATCTAATTCTTGTAAAGATTTTTCGATATTCGATTTAGTATCAGGATCGATCTGATCTTTGCATGAACTTAATTGTTTTTTAGTATTATGAGAAACTTGATCGCCTTGATTTCGAGTTTTAATTAATTCTTCAAATTTTAAGTCTTTTTCTGAATTTTCCTGAGCCTCAGCAATCATTTTTTTAATTTCTTCCTCATTTAATCCTGATGAGGCTTGTATAGTAATTTTTTGTTCTTTTCCTGTTGCTTTATCTTGAGCAGAAACATGTAAAATACCATCAGCATCAATATCAAATGTAACTGCTATTTGAGGAATCCCTCTGGGGGATGGTTGAATTCCATCAAGATTAAATTGTCCTAATGATTTATTGTCTATCGCTCTTTTTCTTTCTCCCTGCAATACATGTATAGTGACTGCTGATTGATTATCTTCAGCTGTAGAGAATATTTGACTATGTTTGGTTGGAATAGTGGTATTTTTATTAATTAATGGAGTCATTACCCCACCCATTGTCTCGATACCTAAAGATAAAGGAGTGACATCTAGTAATAATACATCTTTGACTGTACCTGATAGAACCCCTCCTTGTACAGCAGCTCCTATTGCTACAGCTTCATCTGGATTAACATCTTTTCTTGGTTTTTTTCCAAAAAAATCTGCTACTTTTTTTTGAACAAGGGGCATTCGTGTTTGCCCGCCAACTAAAATGATGTCATTGATATCTGATGTTTTTAATTTTGCATCTTTTAATGCCATTTCTAGAGGTTTAATAGATTTAATAACTAAATCTTCTACTAAAGATTCTAGTTTTGCTCGTGTTACTTTAATATTTAAATGTTTAGGTCCAGTTTCATTAGCGGTAATATAAGGTAAGTTAACGTCTGTTTGCTGAGCAGAAGATAATTCGATTTTAGATTTTTCAGCTGCATCTTTTAATCTTTGCATAGCTAATGCATCTCGACTTAAGTCGATTCCTTGTTCTTTTTTAAATTCTGATACTAAGAAATGTATTAATCGATTATCAAAGTCTTCTCCTCCTAAATGAGTGTCCCCGTTAGTAGATAACACTTCAAAAGTTTTTTCTTTATCTACATCATCAATTTCAATAATAGAAATATCAAATGTTCCACCGCCTAAATCATATACAGCAATTGTTCGATTTCCCTGCCCTTTATCTAAACCGTATGCTAATGCTGCTGCAGTAGGTTCATTTATAATGCGCTTTACTTCTAATCCAGCTATTTTTCCTGCATCTTTTGTAGCTTGTCTTTGAGCATCATTAAAATATGCTGGGACTGTAATAACAGCTTCAGTTACTTTTTCACTTAAATAATCTTCAGCTGTTTTTTTCATTTTTTTTAGGATTTCTGCAGAAATTTGTGGCGGAGCTATATTTTCATTTTTTATTTTTATCCAAGCGTCCCCGTTTTTTGATTTAATAATATCATATGGCATGATTTTAATATCACGTTGTACTTCTTCATCTTGAAACTTTCGGCCCATTAATCTTTTTATAGCAAATAATGTATTTTTAGGGTTAGTTATAGATTGTCTTTTTGCTGGCTGCCCTACTAATACTTCATTTTCTTTTGTATATGCAATAACAGAAGGTGTAGTACGTTCTCCTTCTGAATTTTCTAATACTTTTGCTTTATTATTATCCATGATTGCAATACAAGAATTTGTAGTCCCTAAATCTATTCCAATAATTCTTCCCATTGAATCCCCCTTTGATAATGAATATATAAAAATTTTTATTATTTTTTTTAAAATTTTTATTTTAAGAAAATAATATTTTTTGAAAAATTATGAAAATTTTTATAAAATAGATAATATTAATTAAATGGGGTCAGTTTTTTCTGCATCAAGGGGGGGAGAGAATATAATTATTTTTTTTTAAACATTAGGTTGAAATTTAATGATATTAAATGAAATTTTTTTGATAGAGAGTTAAGTAAGTTTTAGTAAAAATATGACTTTTTTATACATAAAATGTTATAATTATTTATATTTATTTTTTAAGATTTTTTATTTTTTTTCATGTTTATGGATATTTTTAATCTATTAACCTTCTTGAGTTTTAACTATTTATGATGATACCTGATCAATATTTAAGTTTTTTTTGTTTTATATTTTTTAGTTTTTTTGCTTGTTTTATAATGTTATTGTTTGGTTATTTATTGGGAGGTAGATCGTATTTTCAGAATACACCTAATCCGTTTGAATCGGGTATTATTTCTTTAGGGACAGCTCGATTACATATTCCAATTAAATTTTCTTTAGTTGCTATTTTATTTGTCATTTTTGATGTAGAAGCTTTATATTTATATACTTGGTCTGTTTGTGTGAGAGAACTAGGATGGATGGGTTTTTTTTCAATTGTTTGTTTTATATTTTTTCTATTAATAACTTTATTTTATATAATTCAGAATAATATTTTAGAGGAAATAGTATTAAAATAATTGTCTATGTAAATATTATATTTTTTATTATTTCTAATAAATTATATTATTTAATTTTTTTATATATTGATATCTTTGAATAAAAAATTTTTTCAAAATAAAAGGATTTTAAAAATGAAATATACTTTGACTCATGTAAATAAAAATAGTCATTCATCTGATAAATATCCCTTATATTCGACTCGTTTTGTATCAGATCCTATAGAAGATCAATTTAAAAATAATGTTTTTTTTGGAACTATTTCAAAATTTATGCATTCTCTTGTAAATTGGGGTAGAAAAAATTCTTTATGGCCATATAATTTTGGTTTATCTTGTTGTTATGTTGAAATGGTCAGTTCTTTTACTTCTGTTCATGATGTTGCTAGATTTGGTTCAGAAGTTTTAAGAACTTCTCCAAGACAAGCTGATTTTATGGTTATTGCAGGAACGCCGTTTATAAAAATGGCTCCTGTTATACAACGTTTATATGATCAAATGTTAGAGCCTAAATGGGTAATTTCTATGGGTTCTTGCGCTAATTCTGGAGGAATGTATGATGTATATTCTGTAGTTCAAGGAATAGATAAATTTCTTCCTGTAGATATTTATATACCTGGTTGTCCTCCTAGACCTGAAGCATATATACATGCTTTAACATTATTGCAGAATTCTATTTCTCAAGAGCGTAGACCATTGTCATGGTTATTAGGTGACCAAGGAGTTTATCGTTCTAATGTTGATTCTGAAAAAAAAAAAAAAAATAATAAACGAATTTCTGTAGTAAATATTGATTGTGAAGATAATTTTTAATTTCTTTTGTAATATATTTTTTTATTATTATTTATCCCGTAATACGTCTATATATTTTGATTATTACATTCTTGAATTTATTCAATACTAACTATTTAGAGATTATATTATGTGTGAATCATATTTACAGAAAAATTTTTTTTTTAAAGAGTAAAAAAAGTGATTGTAATATTCCAATTATTTACGCTTTATTTAATTTATTTGGAGAAAAAAATTTTTTTATACAAGACACTTGTTTAACTTGCCCAGTTTTATGGATTAATCGTTCTATTTTGAAAAAATTAGTTTTATTTTTAAAAAAAAATGATATATGTTCTTATGAGATGTTATTTGATTTACATGGAGTTGATGAGCGTTTCCGTAAAAATAAGGATAAAATTCCTTGTTCTGATTTTACTGTATTTTACCATTTTGTTTCTATTGCTCATAATAGTGATCTTTTTATTAAAGTATCATTGTTAAAACAAAAATTACAATTACCAACAATTACTACTATTTTTTTAAATGCTAATTGGTATGAACGCGAAATCTGGGATATGTTTGGCATAGAGTTTATCGGACATCCATCTTTAACTCGCCTTCTTTTGCCTAAAAATTGGGTAGGACATCCTTTAAGAAAAGATTATTCTTCATATGCTACCGAACATGATGAATTTTTTTTTACTAAACAAAAAGAAGCTTTAGCTATGGAATCTTTGAGATTTTGCCCTGAGTCATGGGGATTAAAGGATAATAGTATGGATGGTTTAGAGTATATGTTTTTAAACTTTGGACCGAATCATCCTTCATCGCACGGAGCATTTCGTATCATATTACAATTATATGGAGAAAAAATAATAAATTGTGTTCCAGATATTGGTTATCACCATCGAGGTGCAGAAAAAATTGCTGAAAGACAATCATGGCACAGTTATATACCTTATACGGATCGTATAGAATATTTAGGAGGGTGCATAAATGAAATGCCTTACATATTAGCTATAGAAAAATTAGCTGGAATTTTAGTACCTGATCGTGCACAGATCAT
Source organism: Buchnera aphidicola (Cinara strobi) (assembly GCF_900560745.1). NCBI lineage: Bacteria > Pseudomonadati > Pseudomonadota > Gammaproteobacteria > Enterobacterales > Erwiniaceae > Buchnera > Buchnera aphidicola. The sequence continues at coordinate 118,401 of NZ_LR025085.1, forward strand.
TAGAATTTTATTATCAGAATTATTTAGAATTAATAGTCACTTATTATTTATTTCGACGTTTATTCAAGATACAGGAAGCATGAGTACGGTTTTTTTAGCTTTTACAGATCGTCAGAAAATTTATGATTTAATTGAAAAAATTACTGGAGCAAGAATGCATCCAGCTTGGTTTCGAATTGGAGGGGTTGCTAAAGACTTACCTACAAATTGGTCTTTTTTATTAAAAAAATTTTTAATTTGGATGCCTAAAAGGTTAAATTTTTATGTTAAAGTAGCATTAAAAAATAAAATTTTAATTTCGAGATCTAAAGGTATAGCATCTTATAATAAAAGTGAAGCGTTGTCCTGGGGTGTTACTGGAGCTGGTTTAAGAGCTACTGGAGTTAATTTTGATATAAGAAAAAAAAGACCATATTCTGGTTATCATAATTTTGATTTTGAAATTCCTATTGGCGATCATTTGAGTGATGCTTATACTCGTGTTTTACTGAAAGTTGAAGAAATCAGGCAAAGCTTAAAGATACTGAATCAGTGCTTATTAAATATGCCGTCTGGTTCATTTAAATCCGATCACCCATTAACAACGCCGCCAAAAAAAAGTAAATCTTTATTTCATATTGAAAGTATGATTACACATTTTTTACAAATGTCCTGGGGCCCTGTTATTCCTTTTAATGAAAGTTTACAAATGATTGAAGCAACTAAAGGAATTAATAGTTATTATTTAATTAGTGATGGGGGTTCTACAAGTTATCGAACTCGTATTCGTACTCCTAGTTTTGCTCATTTACAACAAATCCCATCTGTTATTAAAGGATATTCAATATCTGATTTAGTAGTTTATCTGGGTAGTATTGATTTTGTTATGTCTGACGTGGATCGTTAAATTTATTTAATGCATATTATTAGGAAAATAGCGTGTTTCATTTAAGTCAATCAGAGATTTCTGAAATTTTATTAAAAAAAAAATGTTATATAAATTCAAGAGCTGCATGTATTGAAGCTTTAAAAATTGTACAAAAAAATAGAGGATGGGTTTGTCGAGATGCGATTATTTCTATTTCTAAATTATTGTCTATTTCAGCATGTGAGGTAGAAGGTGTAGCGACGTTTTATTGTCATATTTTTCGAAAACCAGTAGGTCAATATGTTATTCGTTATTGTGATAGTATGGTTTGTTTTATTAATGGTTGTAATGATATTAAGAATCAACTAATGTCTATTTTAGATATAAATTTAGGTGAAACTACTAAGGATTTTACTTTTACATTATTACCAACTTGTTGTTTAGGCGCGTGTGATAAAGGGCCTGTTATTTTAATTAATAAAAAATTATATACTCATCTTAATTCTGAAATAATAATTGATATATTGGATAATATAAATGAAAAAATTAAAAAAAAATTCTGAAACTCATCCATTAACTTGGCGATTAAGTTCTTTTCCAAAAACAGTAGAAATATCTGAATATTGCAATACTAAAGGGTATCAATCTTTAAAGAAATCTTTAAAAAATCTATGCCCTCGAGATATTATCTCTTTGATTCAAAAATCTGGTTTAAAGGGAAGAGGGGGTGCTGGTTTTTCGACCGGGATTAAATGGGGTTTGATGTCTAAAGTCTCTAAGTCAGATATCAAGTATTTAATTTGCAATGCAGATGAAATGGAACCTGGAACATATAAGGATAGATTTTTAATGGAGTATTTACCGCATCAGTTAATTGAAGGCATGATACTAAGTGCTTTTGCTTTAGAATCTTCTTGTGGTTATATTTTTCTTAGAGGTGATTATTATATTTCTGAAAAAGTTTTAAATAAATCTATTCAAGATGCGTATCAGGCAGGTTTTTTAGGAAAAAATATATTAAATAGTGGTTTTAATTTTGATTTATTTTTACATACCGGAGCAGGTCGTTATATTTGTGGAGAAGAAACGGCTTTAATTAATTCACTGGAAGGAAGACGCGCAAACCCTAGATATAAACCTCCTTTTCCAGCTTGTCACGGTTTATGGGGAAAGCCCACTTGCGTAAATAATGTTGAAACATTGTCAAATATTCCTTCAATTATTTTATATGGTCCAGATTGGTATAATAGCTTATCTTATGGTGTAGATTCTGGAACTAAGTTATTAGGGTTTTCTGGTCGAGTTAAAAATCCAGGTTTATGGGAGTTGCCATTAGGTATTACTGCTCGTGAAATTTTAGAGAGATATGCAGGGGGGATGCAAGATAATTTAACTTTAAAAGCTTGGCAACCAGGAGGAGCTAGTACTAGTCTATTATCTGAGAGAGATTTAGATGTAAAGATGGATTTTACTAGTTTACAAGAACGAGGTAGTAGATTAGGAACGGGTCTTGCTATGGCAATAGACAACAAAACCAGTATTGTTTCCTTATTAGCTAATATTGAAATATTTTTTGCTCGAGAATCATGCGGTTTTTGTACACCTTGCCGAGAAGGCTTGCCCTGGATAGTAAATATATTGAATAGTTTAGAAAAAAAAGAAGGGTTTTATAATGATATAAAAATATTAGAAGAATTATGTGATTATTTAGGGCCTGGAAAAACATTTTGCGCTCATGCCCCAGGGGCTATATCTCCGTTAAAAAGTGCGATAAATTTATTTCGAAACGAATTTAAAGAGGGTATCAGTGAAACTAAATTAAATAAAAATAATATAAATGTTCTTACGCTGCATGAATAATATTTATAAATAATTTTACTTTTACATTCAGTGTTTTATTTTTATAAATGTATTTTTTATAAGTTTCATAATGAACTTTGAAGTGAGTAATTTTAAAATGGTTAAAATTTATATTGATAATAAGATATTTTTTGTAAAATCAACGGATAACTTATTGCAAGCTTGTTTATCCTCTGGTTGTAATGTTCCTTTTTTTTGCTGGCATCCAGCATTAGGAAGCATTGGTTCTTGCAGGCAATGTTCAGTCAAAGTATATAGAAATGAAGAAGATCATGTTGGTTATATAGTAATGGCATGTATGTCGGATATCCACGAGGGAATGAGAATTTCAGTTATGGATAGTGATTTAAAAATATTTCAAAAAAGTATTACTGAATTAATGATGTTGAATCATCCGCATGATTGCCCTGTTTGTGCAGAAGGGGGTAGTTGTCATTTACAGGATATGACAGTTTTGAATCAACATTCTCTTCGTCGCTATAGGTTTAGTAAGCGAGTTTTTAAGAATCAATATATGGGGCCCTTAATTTCGCATACAATGAATAGGTGTATTACATGTTATCGTTGTGTTCGATATTATTCAGATTATGCTGGGGGGAAAGATTTTGGTGTGTTTGGGTCTAACAATAAAATTTACTTTGGTCGTTTAGAAGACGGTTTATTAGAAAGCGAATATTCTGGAAATTTAATTGATGTATGCCCTACAGGAGTTTTTACTGATAAATCTAATGCTAATAACTTCTATCGTAAATGGGATTTACAGTATACTCCTAGTATTTGTCATAACTGTAGTATTGGTTGTAATATCCGATTAGGTGAGAGATCAGGAATTTTATCTCGTGTTGACAATAGATATAATTCTCAAGTAAATAGACATTTCCTATGTGATTTAGGACGATTTGGTTGTAATTATGTAAATCAAAAAAATTTTATCGGTTCGTTTAAACGTAAGAATAATATTCGTAAACCTTTAAATTATAAAGATGCTATTATTTTAGTTAAAAAGATTTTAAAAAAATCAAGTTATCGAATATTAGGAATTGGTTCCCCTCGTGCTAGCATAGAAAGTAATATGGCATTATCTAATTTAGTTGGAACTGAAAATTTTTCGAATGGAATGTTATCTAGTTTAGATGCTTGTATGCGTATTATCACACAGATTATAAAAAAAAGTAATATCCATATTCCTTCTATTCCTGAAATTGAAAGTTATGATGTTATTCTAATAATAGGTGAAGATATTACACAGACAGCTTCCCTGGCGGCATTATCTGTACGTCAGGCAATACAAGGATCTGGATTTTATTCTTCTATTTCAAAAAATTATGATATTCCAGTTTGGAATATTAATGCAATAAAAAATATTGCTTGTGATAAAAAAAATACTTTATTTATTATTTGTGATGATAAAACTAAATTAGATGATATTAGTAGCTATAGTTATTATGGATCCTTAAAAAAACAATTGAATTTTAGCGCTTTAATATTAGATGGTATTAAAAGTAATTTTAAAAATAGAAATATAAATTCTTCTTCTAGTTTAGATAAAATACATTTTATTGTAAAAAAATTATGTAGTGCAAAAAAACCATTGATTATTTCTGGAACTTCTTATTATAGTGTTGATATTATTAAAATATCGTTTAATATTGCTCAGTCTTTGAAAAAAATGGGTTTACCTGTTGGTTTAGCTTTATTTCCCCCTTCAGCAAACAGTGTAGGTGTATCTTTAATTCCTAGTATTTCTATAGATTCTCTTATAAAAATAATATATTCTGAACCAATAGATGTTCTAATTATCCTAGAAAATAATTTATATCGATTATATGAATCAGGTTTTGTTGATCATATTTTTAGAAAAATTAGAAAAGTAATTGTTTTAGATCATCAAATTAATAAAACAGTTAGACGCTCTGATGTATTTTTATTAAGTACAAACTTTTTGGAAAGTTCAGGAAATATTATTAACTATGAAGCTCGTTTACAAAGATTTTTTAGAGCTTATGATCCTAATTTAAATAACTCAGATCAAGTTAAACTGGATAGTTGGCGTTGGATATATGCAGTGCATAATAATATTCAATCACTTTCGATGATTAAAAATTTTACTATAGATGAGATGATGAAATTATGCTCTTCATGGAGTACTATTTTTGAAAAATTGTGTAATGCAGCCCCTTCTGCATCTTTTAGGATTGACGGGCAAAAAATTGCTAGACGTTCCTCTCGATTTAGTGGTAGAGCGGCTATTCATGCAGATAAAAGTGTACATGAATTAAAATCTGAAGTAGATGTAGATAGTATGTTTACTTCTTCTTCAGAAGGGAGTCAGCAGACTGATGATAATTTTTTTTATTCTCCTTTTTCTTGGTCTCCTAATTGGAATTCTAATCAATCTTCTTTTAAGTCATCATTAATCCCCTATTCTAAAAAACCTATACCTTATGAAGGTATTTTATTATTTAGGTTGAATCAGAAAAAAAATTTTCTAAGTTTTTTTACTAAAAATTCGTTTTCAGATAAACGGTCAAGTTTTTTATTATTTAAAATTATTCCGTATTATAAGTTATTAGGAAGTGAGGAAATGAGTCAAAATTATTTTTTAAAAATTATGCGAATAAGTCATGTATATGTTAAGCTAAATCCTGTAGATGCCCAAAAAATAAAAATTGATCAGGGTGATATCTTACAATTTCAAGTAGATAATAAGTTTTATAACGCTTCTGTAAAATTTTCTAAAAATATTAGTTCACACCACATTGGAATTCCAGTAGGTTTAATAGAGTTTCCAATGGATTTTGTCAATAAATTTGCTATAAATTTAATAAAATATAGTAAATAAGTATTTTAAACTAGGTTCTATCATATGAAAAACAAGGTTTTTTTTGCTTTTTTTTCTGTAGGTTTTATAATTTTTAGTGCAAGTATTTTAAGTTTAATAGAGAGAAAGTTATTAGCATTATTTCAAAATAGATATGGTCCAAATAGAGTGGGTTGGAAGGGATGTATGCAAGTATTTGCTGATGGAATCAAGTTACTTTTTAAAGAAGACTGGATTCCTCCTTTTAGTGACAAAATATTATTTTTGTTGGCCCCGGTTATTTCTTTTGTATCGCTATTATTGGTTTGTTCAGTGATTCCTGTAACTTCGAATTTAATGGTTATTAATTTAAATATTGGAGTTTTATTTTTTTTAATGATGTCTTCTTTATCTGTATACGGGGTTTTATTGGCTGGTTGGTCTAGTAATAACAAATATGCTTTATTAGGATCTCTTCGTGCAGTAGCTCAAATGTTGAGTTATGAAGTTTTTTTAGGTTTATCTTGTATGGGTCCAGTTATTCAGTGTGGATCTTTTAATTTAGTAGATATTGTTTATTCGCAAGAAAAAGTATGGAATATTGTTCCTCAGTTTTTTGGTTTTATAACTTTTTTTATTGCTTGTATTGCAGTTTGTCACAGACATCCTTTTGATCAACCTGAAGCAGAACAAGAGTTAGCAGATGGATATCATATTGAATATTCTGGAATGAAGTTTGGTATGTTTTTTATTGGTGAATATATTTCTGTTATTACAGTATCAGCATTAATAGTATGTTTATTTTTTGGAGGCTGGTTAGGTCCGTTTTTTTACCCAGGAATTTGGTTTATTTTAAAAGTGTTATTGTTTATATTTTTATTTATTTTATTGAGAGCATCTCTTCCTAGGCCAAGATATGATCACGTTATGTTGTTTGCATGGAAGTTTTGTTTACCAATTTCATTGTTAAATTTGATATATACGTCTTTTAAAGTATTGCTATATTTATAGGATAAAATTATAGATGATGAGTATAAAGAATATTATTTTAGGGTTTTTTAGCTGTATACGTACCTGTATATTAATATTTTGCAACATATTTTCCCCTAGAGAAACAAGAATGTATCCCGAAGAACCGTTGAATTTATCTTTAAGGTATCGTGGACGAATTATTTTAACTAGAAATACTGATGGGTCAGAGCGATGTGTAGCATGTAACCTTTGTTCGGTAGTTTGCCCTGTTAACTGCATTTCTTTAAAAAAATCAGAAGATAAAGATGGTCGTTGGTATTCTGAATTTTTTCGGATAAATATTTCGCGTTGTATTTTTTGTGGTTTATGTGAAGAAGCTTGCCCGACAGCAGCAATTCAATTGATTCCAGATGTAGAGTTAAGCGAAATTAAAAGAAATAGATTAATTTATGAAAAAAAAAATTTATTGATTTCCGGTCCAGGAAAATTTCCTAAATATAATTTTTATTCTATTTCAGGGGTTAATAAAAAAAAAGTATTTAATGATGCTTCTTCAAAAAAAATATTAAATTGCATTGATGTTACTTCTTTATTACCATAAGGAATAATTTTATGGTTCTCATATTTTATTTATTAAGTAGTTTTTCTATTTTATCTTCATTTTGGATAGTCGTAGGAGATAATCCAATTCATTGTTTGTTATTTTTAATTTTATTAATATGTTCTCTTTCTGGAATTTTTTTTATTTTAGGTTCTTTTTTTATTGGAATATTAGAAATAATTATTTATGCTGGTGCGATTATGGTGTTATTTGTTTTGGTGGTAATGTTAATTGATTTAAATGAACGTAATTTTAATATTCCATTGAAAAATCTTAGTAAATTTTTTGATATTATTTCTATTTTTAGTTTATTGATAAGTTTATTTTTTTTAATTATCCAATTAGTTTTTCATAAGAAGAAGTTTTTAATGTTTCAGAATATTTGTATTAAAGAAATTGGTTTATGCTTATTCGGTAAATATATTTTTTTAGTCGAATTATCTTCTTTATTATTGTTGTCTTCTATAATATTAGTATGTTTATTTTTTAAAAAGATAAAGTTTATTTTTAATTCTTCATAAAGGATGATATATAAAATTATGTTTTTATTAAATCACGGGATTATTTTGTCTATTATTTTATTTTTTATTGGTCTTTTTTCTTTATTAATTCGAAAAAATTTAATATTTATATTAATTAGTTTAGAGGTATTAACTCATTCAGTAATATTAGCAGTAGTATTAATTGGACATTATTGGAATCAACGGGATAGCCAAGTAATGTATATTTTTATTGTAACTTCGTCTGCAGCTGAAATAAGTATTATATTGGCGATTTTTTTAAAAATATATCAACGTTATGGTACGTTAGATATATATAAATTAAGTGAGATTTATAAATGAATTTAATTTATTTTGTTATTTTTTCCCCTTTAATTAGTTTTTTTTTATTAATTTTTTTTCAAAAATTTATTTCTAATAGGCAGGTTGCAATAATTAGTATTATTTCTATGTTTATTTCTTTATTGTCATTTATTTATGTTGCATATGATTACTACTATCTATGTTATAAATCTATAACTTTTCATATACCCTTTTTTCATTGGATGACTATAAAAAATTATAGTATTAAATTTAATTTTTTAGTAGATGTATATTCTTTATCAATGTTAGGAATGGTATTGTTAATTAGTTTGTGTATTTATTTTTTTTCTTTTTGGTATATGAACAATTCTTTAGAATGCTCTAAATATTTTATGTATACGAATTTATTTATTTTTTTTATGATGTTATTTATATTAACTGAAAATTTGGTTAGTATGTTTTTTACTTGGGAAATAGTTGGTATTTTCTCATACTTATTAATTGGATTTTATTTTAAAAAAGAAGAAAATGGATATGCAGCAATTAAATCATTTTTAATGACACGCATAGGTGATGTATTTTTTTTAATATCTATTTTTTTAATTTTTTTTAAATTTCGTACATTAGATTTTTTTGTTTTAAATCATTTAAGAGGAGAAATAATTTATTTAAATAGTTGTTCATATTATATATTTTTTATTGCTTTTTTCTTGATTCTTGCTGCAGTAGGTAAATCTGCTCAAGTTCCTTTTCATACTTGGTTAACTAGTGCTATGTGTGGGCCTACACCAGCATCTGCATTAATTCATGCAGCTACATTAGTAACTATGGGCGTTTATTTGATTATTCGATTGTATGCTTTATTTTTATATAACTTATATATAATGCGTTTGTTATCTAGTATTGGTTGTATTACTATTATAATATCCAGTATTTCAGCTATTTTTGAAAAAGACATTAAGCGTATTTTAGCGTTTTCTACTATCAGTCAAATTGGTTATATGTTTTTAGCATTAGGAACTAATAATGTTTTAGGTGCTTTTTATCATTTAATATTCCATTCATTTTTTAAATCGTTATTATTTTTATCTGCAGGATCAATTATTAAACATATGAATGGTGAAAGAAATATTTTAAAAATGGGTGGGTTATATAGGAAAATGCCGTTTATATATGTTGTTTTTCTTATTGGATGTAGCTCTCTAGCTTCATTTCCATTTTTAAGTTCTAGTTGTTACAGTAAAGGAGAAATTTTGTTAAATCTTCTCGCAAAGAAAGAAAATATTTTTTTTTTATGTAGTCTTTTAGGAGTATTTCTAACCTCTATATATTCATTTAGAATGATATTTTTAGTTTTTCATGGTTATAATAAATCTATTATACTGTCCATTCAAAAAAATTTTTTTTATTACCTTTCCATGATCTTTTTATGTTTAGGCTGTACTCCTTGTACTTGGTATATTCTTTCTAAGATTTTTTTAAATATGATTTATATTCCTGAGATTATTAGGATTCAATATTGGTATATAGAATATATTTCTTTTGGGGTTACATTGGTTGGATTAATGTGTGTATACATATTTTATATAAAACAGCCTATTTTTTTTAAAGGACATTGTTTAAAGATTATATTTTTTCCGTTAACTTCATTAGTATTCAATGATTGGTTTTTTGATATTTTTTATTCTTATTTTTTTGTACGATCATATTTAAATATTATAAAATATTTTAATAGTAAGAATTATTTTAATATAGAAAAATATTTTCTAAATTTTATCAATTTTTCTAAAAAAGAAATATTTAAAATAGAATTAATAAATATTGTTTACCATATTAAATGGTATATCTATTGTTTAGAAATAGTTTTAATTTTGATGTTTTTAGAAAAAATACTTGTAAGTAGATGGCGTTTTTTATAAATAAGTATTATTAAAAATATAATGGACTGACTTTTATTCAAGATAAAGTAAATAAAATAAGGATAACATAGTTTATGATTCTTCTGATTTTTATTTTAACACCTGTTTTTGGAGCTGTATTATCATATTTAATATCCTATGTTAAAAATACATTCCCTCGTTATGTAGCTTTTTGTTCTATTTTTTTTTGTTTTGTTCTTTCTTTATTTTTTTATTTTAATAATTTTTATTTTACGAAAATTGTAGCCTCTTCAGTTAATTTATACTCTATTTTTTATTGTAACTGGTTTCCTGAATATGGAATTTCTTTTTATTTTGGTATAGACAAGCTATCTTGGTGTATGATTTTTTTAACATCTATACTAGGTTTAGTTGCAATTTTTTGTGAATGGAATTCTGTTCATGATCATTCAGGGATGTTTTATTTCTTTTTATTGCTGGTAATTGCAGGTATATTTGGTATTTTTTTATCCTTTGATATGATAATATTTTTTTTGTTTTGGGAAATGATATTGATTCCTATTTATTTTTTAATTTTTTTTTGGGGTAATTTTCATAGAAATAAAAATTATGTTTATTTTTCTGCTAATAAATTTTTTATTTATTCACAGTTATCTGGTTTTATTTTATTATTTTCTATTTTAAGTTTATCTTGTATTTATCATAATTATTCGGGAATTTGGACGTTTAATTATTTTATTTTAAAAAATATTATTTTATCAGATCGCATTGAAGTTTTTTTAATGTTTAGTATATTATTAGCTTTTGTAATAAAAATTCCATTAGTTCCTTTTCATAGTTGGATGCCAGATCTTCAAGAATGTTTGCCTTTTTCTAATTCAGTTGACTTAATTATAATATTGCTAAAACCAGCGATATATGGATTATTGCGATTTAATTTAGTATTTTTTCCTCATTCATTACATAAATTTTCTCTTTTTTTAATGTGTTGGGGACTGTTTTCTATGTGGTATGGATCTATAATGGCTTTTTCTCAAAGTAATCTTAAAAGATTAATAGCGTTTTCTTCTATTTCTAGTATGGGTATTATTTTTTCAGCTTTGCATAGTGAAAATATCTTTGCTTATCAAGGGATGATTATATATTTATTATCTTATATGATATCTACTACTGCTTTATTAATTCTTATTAATAAGATTTTTAAGCACATGAAAACACATAATATACGTCATATTCGTGGATTGTGGTCGTGTATGCAATTTATTCCTTCATTTTTTTTATTTTTTTCGTTTGCTAATTTAAATATTCCGATTACTGGGAATTTTAGTGGTGAATTTATGATGTTTTATGGGATTTTTTCATCTTTTCCTATTATTAGTTGTTTATTTATTTTTGGTTTGATTTTTTCTTCTATTTATTCGTTAATGATGATACAACGGGTTTGTTACGGTACTACTAATCATTGTGTAGTTAAAAATGAATTAACTGTCTTTGATATAATTTTATTAACTTTTTTCACTATATTGTTAATAGCCTTAGGGTTAAATCCTAATTTTATCTTACAATTTTCTCATGATATATCAGAGAAATTATATCAAAATTATATTTTTTTGATTACTAGGTAACTTCAGTTATGATTAGATTATTTTATAACATTAAATCTATATTACCAATTTTTATATTTATTTTTTCTATGGTTGCTATATTTTATAGCATTTATTTAAAAAAAAGTATGTATTGGGGATATATAATTTCTATATTAAGCATCTTTTTTAGTATTTTAACAGTCTTATATTTAAGAAATTTAATTTCAGAATATTGTTCTGATTTAATTAAAGTTGATCAATATTCTTATTTTTCTATTTTTATTTTATTAATTTCAAGTTTTTATACTTGTATTTTTTCTCATCCATGGTTTTTATTTAAAACTCAACGTTCTATTGAATTTTATTTTTTTATTTTTTTATCTACTATTGGTGGTATTATAGTTTCTATATCATTTCATTTTTTTACTTTATTCTTAGGAATAGAATTATTATTTTTACCATTATTGGGTATTTTGATGTTTTTTCCTAAATCTAAAAAGAATTTATTATCCTTAATGGTATACATGATATTATCTATTTTTTCTTCTACTTTGTTATTATTAGGTTTTTCTTTTATTTACTTTGTTTCTGGACGGTTATGTTTTTCGTATTTTTCGTATTTTTTTATATTTAATCCTTCTTTAATGTTAGGAAGCATTATGTTGTCAGGAATAGGGATATTATGTTTATCTCTTTTTTTTAAGTTATCCCTATTTCCTTTACATACCTGGTCTCCTGGTATATATGAAAACGTTAATTCTTGTTCGTTGATTTATTTTTCTACAGTAACCAAAATTGCGATTTTGTCATTTTTAATGCATCTTTTTTTATATGTTCCATTTTTATTTCAAACATCTTCCTTATATTTTATTATTAAATTTTTTGCTTTAGCTTCTGTGATATTTGGTAGTATAGCAGCTATTATTCAAACTAATATACAAAAAATAATAGGTTACTTATCAATTTCTAATCTTGGAATATTAATATTAATTATATTAACATTTTCTTATAGTAATTCTTTATTACTAACTAAGTTATTATCAATTTATTTATTTAACTATGTATTAAGCATCATTGGTTTTTTTAGTATTAAAAGTATTGTTGATTTAAGTTTTTTTTCTCAAAATAATTGTTTTATTACTACAGATAATTCTTTAATTGGTCTTTTTTGGATAGATCCTGTTTTAGGGATTACAATGACAATCATTTTGTTTTCTTTATCTGGTTTTCCTATTACTTTAGGATTTTGGGGAAAATTTTTTTTCTTAAGGTATTTAATTCAAAAGAATTTTTTTTTTACAGTATTAGTGATTATTACTAGCGGTATAATTGGGACTCAAAGTTACTTGTTTGTTCTTAGAAGTTTATACTTTAAAAAAATTCAAAATGAACAGATAAATAAAAAATTTAATTTTTGTATTACTCAATTGCAAAAAATTTTAATTGTATGTATTGGTTTAATTTTAGTAATTTTAGGATTATTTCCTAAAGTAATTTTTAATTTTTTTTAAATAATTTCTAATGATTATAGATATAATATAATGATATAAAAATTATATTTTAAAAAATAAAAATTTAAATTATAAATTATATATAATATAATGTTGGAATTTTTTCCAACATTTATTATAAAAAAAAATTTATTTAAATAATAAGAATTTATTACATAATATAATTTTTTTTATTTTTTTTTAATTAAAAAACATTTCTGAAATTGATTGCTCTTGATGGATTCGATGAATAGCTTCTGCTATTATTTCTGATACAGTTATTACTCTAATATTTTTTAAAAATTTTATTTTTTGAGAGAGAGGAATAGTATCACATATAATAACTTCATCTATACATGATGTTTTTAGGTTATAGTATGCCTGACCCGAAAAAATAGGATGAGTTGCATATGCATAAATATTACGTGATCCATATTTTTTTAGTGCTTCAGCAGCTTTACATAATGTTGATCCGGTATCAATCATATCATCTATTAAGATACAATCTTTATTTTTTATATTTCCAATAATATGCATTACTCGAGAAATGTTTATGCTTGGCCTGCGTTTGTCAATAATAGCCATTTCAGAATCATTTAATAATTTTGCAATAATTCTTGTTCGTATAATTCCCCCAATATCTGGGGATACAAATACTGGATTTAAGAAATTCATTGCTTTAAGATCTTTTAGAAAAATAAAACTAGTAAAAATATTGTCTATAGGAATATTAAAAAATCCTTGGATTTGTTCAGAATGTAAATCAACTGTTAAAATTCGATCTACTCCAGCGCTAGACAAGATATCAGCAATAACTTTTGCAGTAATAGGTACTCGTGAAGATCTAATTCTTCTATCTTGTCGAGCATAACCAAAATAAGGAATTACAGCTGTAATTCTTCCAGCAGAAGCTCTCCTTAATGCATCAATCATAATTATTAACTCCATAACATTATCATTTACAGGAGAGCAAGTAGATTGTATTAAAAAAACATCTGATCCTCTTATATTTTCATTTATTTGTACGCTAACTTCCCCGTCACTAAATTTACTAACAGAAGCATCACCTAATTTAATTTTTAAATGTTTAGAGATATTATTAGCTAAATTTAAAACAGAATTTCCAGAAAATAATTTAATTCCCCTCATAGTTCCTCTTATAAAGAATAATATAATATTTTTTTTAAATAGTTTTTTATGATACATATATTATTTTTAATTTAAATATTTTAAAAATATTTTATATAATATCTTTAACTATAATATGATATTATAAATTATATATTAATATATTTTTATTGATATAGATTTTTTAATTTTCTTATTTTTTTATAGAAAAAGGATTTATTTTTATGAAAAAATCTATAATTACGAAAATGCAAAATTTAATAAAAAGATATGAAGAACTAGAATTATTGTTATCAAGTAATGATACAGTTTTTGATAAAGAAGAATTTTTAAAGTTATCAAAAGAATATTCTAGTTTATTTGATTTACATAAAATTTTTGTTTCTTGGTTAGAAGTAAAATCAGAAATAAAAAATATTAAATTATTGTTAAATGATTCTGTGATTGGTGAATTAGCTGAAGAAGAGTTATTTTTAGCGAAAAAAAAAAAAAAAATTATTGAAAAAAAGATCAAAATCTTATTGATACCTATTGATCCATATGATAAAAATAGTTGTTTTATTGAAATACGGGCAGCTACAGGGGGAAATGAGGCTGCTATTTTTTCTGGAGATTTGTGTAAAATGTATATGCGGTATGCTGATTTAAAATCCTGGAAAGTAAAAATTATTAATTTTCATATAGGTGAAAAAGGCGGTTATAAGGAAATTGTATTAAAGGTTTCTGGTTCTGGAGTATGTGGACGATTAAAGTTTGAATCTGGAGGACATAGAGTACAGCGTGTTCCAAAAACAGAATCACAAGGACGTGTTCATACTTCTGCGTGCACTGTAGCTATTATGCCTGAGCCGTCTATATCAGAAAAAATTATTTTAAATAGTGTAGATTTAAAAATAGATACTTTTCGTTCTTCTGGTGCCGGAGGGCAGCATGTTAATACAACAGATTCTGCCGTTCGTATTACACATATTCCTACTGGATATACAGTAGAATGTCAAGATGAACGTTCACAACATAAAAATAAAGAAAAAGCATTATCAGTTTTATCTGCAAAAATTTATTCTGAACATTGTGCAAAAAAAGAATTAGAAAGTTCTTTAATGAGAAGAAATTTACTAGGAACAGGATCTCGGACAGATAGGAATAGAACATATAACTTTTCTCAAAATCGGGTGACAGATCATCGTATTAATTTGACGATATATCGTTTAAATGAAGTTTTATCTGGTAAGTTAGATTTATTAATAGAACCTTTATTACAGGAGCATCAAGCAGATTTGTTATTAACAGTGGAAAAAAAATAGACTGGTATACATAATGAATGTTTTAACATGGCTATTAACTTCTCAAAAAAAATTAGTTAGAAGTTTTACACCTAAACTGGATGTAGAGTTATTATTATGTTTTGTATTAAAAATATCAAAAGAAAAACTATTTTTAAAACAAAATAAAATAATTCATGAAAATGATCTATATATTTTAAATACTTTTTTACGTAGAAGGATTTTAGGGGAACCAGTTGCTTATATTTTGCAAAAAAAAGAATTCTGGTCACTTCCCTTATTCGTTTCCCGACATGTTTTAGTTCCACGACCAGATACAGAAATTTTAGTAGAACAGGTATTATTAAAAGTTTCTTCAGTTTGTAAGAATATCCTAGAATTAGGAACTGGTAGTGGAGCTATATCTTTAGCTTTAGCTTCAGAATTTCCTAAATGTAAAATTACAGGAACCGATATTAGTTTACCATCTTTATCGATAGCAAGATATAATGCTATTCAGTTAAATATTAAAAATATTAAATTTATTTATAGTGATTGGTTTTCAAATGTCCCTGTTAAAAGATTTCATATAATTGTAAGTAATCCTCCATACTTATCTGAAGACGATTTATCGCTAGCTTCTAGCAGAGATCTTTTTTTTGAGCCACGTCATGCCTTAGTTTCAGGAAAGCATGGAATTGAATGTATACAGTATATTATAGAAAATTCTTTTCGTTATTTTATTTCTTCAGGATGGTTATACATAGAACATTGTCATAAGCAAGCTTTGAAAGTAAAGATTTTGTTCCAAAAAAATTTTTATACTAAAGTTTCTTCTGTCATGGATTATTCTAATCGTAATAGGGTAACTTTTGGTTATTTGAATAAATAAATCTAATTGTTTTATAATAAACTGTTTATATTTTATTTTATTTTGAATTGTTTAAGGAAAGATATGATAGATATAAATAATATTGATTTTTCTAAGGTCTCTTTATTTGAGACAATGATTACCATAATGGCGAAAATTCGTAGTGATTTTTCTCAAGAAAATGTAATGATATTATGCAATAGTAAAGTAGAAGAATCTTTGTTAGTTATTAAAAATAAAGTGTCTCAAAAATACAAATTAAAGAAATTATTAATTTTATTTTATAAAAAATGGAATTTTAGTTGTTCTATTCAAAAATATAAGTTATCTCAAATGTTGTGGTTAGATAAAGTAATGCTATCTCATCAAGGTAATGCTTTTTCGTTAGGAATAATTTTTATGTATATTGCTCATCAATTAAATTTATTGATAGAGCCAATAATTTTTCCTACGCAATTGATTTTAACAATGAAACTATCAGAAGATAATTATCTTTATTTTAATCCGTTAAATGGAGATATACTTACTAAACATATTTTAGATGTTTGGTTAAAATGTAATATTAGTCCATCAATTAAGCTTAATAAAAATCATTTAAAAAGATCTAAATCATTATTAATTATACACAAAATACTGGATATGCTAAAAATAGCATTAATTGAAGAGAAAAATATAGAATTAGCATTAAATGTTAGTAATATATTACTAACTTTAAAACCAAAAGATCCTTATGAAATGCGAGATCGAGGGTTAATTTTTTCTCAGCTAAATTGTTATAAAGCAGCTATATCAGATTTATTATATTTTGTTGAGCGATGTCCAGAGGATCCTATTAGTGATATTATAAAAATTCAAATTCATTCTATTGAACAAAAGAAAATTACTTTTCATTAATAAGATTATATTTATTGATAAAATTATAACAGAAAAATTGTTTTTTTGATTTTTTAAAATTTTCTTAAATAGATAAGTAATAAATTTTTAATAATAATGGATATATAAAAAGAGATATTTTATGGTAGAAAAATTAATTTTAGTATTAAATTGTGGTAGTTCATCTGTTAAGTTTTCAATTATTAATCCAACTAAAAAAATAACTTATTTGAACGGAGTAGTAGAGACGATTAATAGTGTTACGTCAATTTATGTATATAATTTAATTAACCAAAAAAAAATTTTTAAACGATTCGATAAAATAAAGAAATATAAAAAATTAATTTCGATGATTTTTGATACATTAGATAATGAATATAAAAATTATTTAGAAAAAATAATTGGAATTGGACATAGAGTTGTTCATGGAGGGAAATATTTAAAAAAATCTATGATTATTAATAGTGATGTTATATCAAAAATTAATAAATCATCCATTTTTGCTCCGCTTCACAACCCTTTTCATTTATTAGCTATTCAGGTATCCTTTTCAAGGTTTGAAAAATTGAAAAATAATAATGTAGCTGTATTTGACACTTCGTTTCATCAAACTATTCCTAAAGAATCTTTTTTATATGCAATTCCGTATTATTTTTATAGAGATTATTATATTCGTAGATATGGTGCTCATGGGATTAATCATTTTTATGTTATGAAACGATCGGCTTTATTATTAAATAAATCAGTTAGACTATTAAACGTTATTAGTTGTCATTTAGGAAGCGGGTCATCTATTACAGCAATTGTTAAAGGTGAATCAGTAGATACTTCCATGGGTTTGACTCCATTAGAGGGATTAGCTATGGGAACAAGATGTGGAGATATTGATCCGTCTATAATTTTTTATATGATTAATAAATTAAAGATGTCTGTTCAAGAAGTAGAAAAAATTTTAACTTCAAATTCTGGAGTATTAGGCGTGAGTACTATTACTAGTGATTTTAGAGAATTAGAAGAAAAATATAGCATACATAAAAAATCTAAATTAGCAATTGATTTATTTTGTCGTCGAGTGTCTAAATATATTGGAGGATATTCTGTATTAATGAATGGGCAATTAGATGCCCTTATTTTTACTGGAGGGGTTGGAGAAAATTCTTCTTTTATTCGTAAAAAAATTGTTGATAAATTGTCTCTATTGGGTTTTTTTATTGATTTACAGAAAAATTTAAATAAATCTAAAAAAGATAAATTTATACACTTTCAAGATAGTATTCCTATACTAGTAATTTTAGCTAATGAAAATCAAGTAATTGCTCAAGAAACTTATGATTTAGTAAATAAATTATAAATTATAATATACATGGTGATATATTGTTATATATATCTTTACATAAACTGCTTTATTTTTATTTTAGTAAATAATATTTATGAAAAATTATTCAAGGGATTTTAAGTTATTTTTAAAAAAACAAGCCAGTTTAAAAGTTAGAACTATTGTTTTCCCTGAAGGAAATAATTTAAAAATTATAAAATCTGTATCGATATGCAGTAAATTGAAAATTTCTAAGTGTATTTTATTGGGAGATAGTTCTTATATTAAAAATATGGCTGTTCAGAATAATATTGTTTTAAATGATAATATTTTAATTATTAATCCAGATAGTATTCGTAAAAATTATGTGGATGATTTATTTAAATTAAGAAAAAATAAAGATATTTTTAATCGAGATCAAGCATTAAATAAGTTAAATGATAATGTAATATTATCTATTATGATGTTATATTTAAATGATGTAGATGGAGTAGTAGCTGGAATTACACGTCCTACAGCTGAAATTATACGACCAACTTTTCAGATAATACAAAATGGATGTAAAGATCCTTTTGTTTCCTCTGTTTTCTTGATGCTTTTTTTAGACAAAGTTTTAGTATATGGAGATTGTGCCATCAATCGGTATCCTAATTCTACTGAATTAGCTAAAATTGCTATACAATCTGCAAATACAGCTAGTTCTGTAGGTATTTTTCCTTCCGTTGCTATGTTATCGTATTCTACTGGAAGTTCTAGTTCAGGTGCTTCAGTAGATCGAATTAGTCATTCGTTAGAAATAATAAAAAAAATTAAACCAGAATTGTTAGTAGATGGACCGATACAATACGATGCTGCTATTTCAAAGGAGATAGCAAATATAAAATTACCTGAATCTCAGGTAGCTGGCCAAGCGACTGTGCTAATTTTTCCTGATTTAAATTCTGGAAATATTACATATAAAGCTGTACAACAAACAGCTAAGATTACATCTATTGGACCTATTTTACAGGGTTTGAAAAAACCAGTGAATGATTTGTCGCGAGGCGCATCAGTTGATGACGTAGTATATACTACAGCTATGACTGTTATTCAGTCTTTTTAAGGTTTTTAGTTAACATTCCACTAAGATCGCTTTTATTATAATTTTTAATTCGTAAAATTACTATCATAAATATTTTTATTTGCATAGTAATTTTATGATTTTAATGAGTTGTTTGAGAGTTTTTGTAATCCGACTACTTTTTCTTTCTTTTTCGTTCTAATTAAAATAACTCCTTGCGTATTTCTTTTTAAAACAGTAATTTCTGATACTCGTGTGCGAACGAGTGTTCCAGCATCAGTGATGAGCATTATTTGATTTTCATGATTGACTTGTATAGCCCCTATAACTACTCCGTTTTTCGGTGTTACTCGTATAGAAATTACTCCTTTTGTGGCACGTGATTTTACTGGAAATTGATTAAATTTAGTTCTTTTACCATATCCATTTTCAGTTACAACAAGAATATCATCTTTTGTCTTTGGAACTAAAAGAGAAACTAATCGATCGCTTTTATCAATACTCATACCTTTAATCCCAGATGCAGTTCGACCCATTTTTCTAATGTTTTTTTCGGAAAATTGAACTACTTTTCCTTTAGAGGTAAACATTAATATATTATTTTCTCCATTTGTTAATGCAACTCCTATTAATTCATCATTCTTTCTTAAATTTATAGCAATAATACCGGAATTTCTTGGATTTTGAAATTGACTTAATGGTGTTTTTTTAACATATCCTAATGCAGTAGCCATAAATATATTAATAGAAGATTGATATACAGAAATAGGTAAAATTGTAGTAATTCTTTCTTTTGAAGTTAACGGTAATAAGTTAATAATCGGCCTTCCTCGTGCATGTCTACTAGTTTCTGGAAGTTGATATACTTTCATCCAGTATAATATTCCTCTACTAGAAAAACACAAGATAGTATCATGGGAATTGACAACTAATAAATTTTCGATATGATCTTTCTTTTTTGTTTTAGCGGCGGACTTCCCTTTTCCTCCTCTTTTTTGTGCGTTATAATCAGAAATAGGTTGGTATTTTACATATCCTGATCGTGACAACGTGACTACAACGCTTTCTTTGAGGACTATATCTTTTAAGTTTATTTCTGATGTTGTACTAATAATTTTAGTTCGGCGTGAATCAGAAAAATTTTTTTGTATATATATTAATTCATCTTGAATAATTTTTTTTAATTTTTTTGAATCTGATAATATTTTTTTGAGTTTTTTTGTTTTTTTAATTAATTGAGTATATTCATTATTAATTTTACATTGTTCTAATGTTGTTAGCTTATGTAGTTTAATATCTAAAATAGCAAGAGCTTGTTTTTTACTGAAATTAAAAAATTTTTTATTTCTATTATCTTTTTTATTATAATTAAGAAAAATATTTTTTTTCCAATTTATGGTTTCTAAATTTTTTCTTGCAGTAGTAATATTGTTTGCAGTTTTAATAATATTAATTATTTTATCAATATTTTCTAATGCAGTAGAAAATCCCTCTAGGATATGTATTCGTTTTTTTGATTTTTTTAATTTAAATAAACATTTTCGAGTAATAATAATTTTTCTGTGTTGAATAAATTCTTTGATGATATCTTTCAAGCTCATTTTTTTTGGTTGGTCTGATGATAATGCAACCATGTTAATACCAAAAGATATTTGTAAAGACGTGAGTGTATATAATTGATTAAGAATTACTTTAGCATTAAAGTCTTTTTTAATATCGATAACAATTCGCATTCCGTCTTGATCTGATTCGTCACGTATATTTTTTATTCCATTAATTTTTTTATCTTTGACTAAGATAGCAATTTTTTCAATTAATTTTGATTTATTAACTTGATAGGGTAGTTCGTGAATAATTAAAGATTCTTTTTTATTTTTTGAACTTGTTTCTATTGAATACTTTGATCGAAGATATAGTTTTCCTTTTCCTGTACGATAAGCTTCTTTAATACCCTTTTTTCCATAAATAATTCCTGCAGTTGGAAAATCCGGTCCTGGAATATATACCATTAATTCCTTTAAGGAAATTGATTTATTTTTTAAATATGCTATACATCCGTTTATCACCTCTGTTAAGTTGTGTGGAGGTATATTTGTAGCCATTCCAACAGCGATTCCTGATGAACCGTTAATTAGTAAATTTGGAATTTTAGTTGGTAAAATTTCTGGTATTTTTTCTGTTCCGTCGTAATTGAGGACAAAATTTGTCGTATCTTTTTTTAGGTCGCTTAGCATTTCATGGGCAATTTTAGACATACGTATTTCTGTATAACGCATAGCTGCTGCAGAATCCCCATCTATTGATCCAAAATTCCCCTGACCGTCAATTAAAGTATATCTTAAAGAAAATGGTTGAGCCATACGTACAATAGCATCGTATACCGCAGAGTCGCCGTGTGGATGGTATTTCCCGATCACATCTCCTACAATACGGGCAGACTTTTTGTAAGGTTTATTCCATTCGTTGTGTAATATATTCATAGCAAATAATATTCTACGATGAACTGGTTTTAATCCATCTCTTACATCTGGTAAAGCTCGACCAATTATTACAGACATGGCATAATCAAGATAAGATCTTTTTAATTCTTCTTCAATATTGACCCGTTTGATTTCTCGTTTAAGGTCTTTCATTAATTTTTATCTCAATAAAATATGGAAAATTTAAAATTTTTTTTAATTATATCATAATTTTATTATTTGATAATTATTTTTATGTTTTTTATTTTATATAGTTTATATTTTATTATTGTTTATTTTTATTTATATTTGTTTTTCTTTTTAAAAAAGAATGTTTATTAAAACCAATGTAATTATATATACATGGTTTTAAATTTTTTAAAATATATGTTGTTTTGGGAAATCATTATATTTCTTGAAAGCTTTGTGTTAAATATTTTTTAATTCCATTAGGGTTTGCTTGAATTGTTTTTTTTCCGGGTTCCCAGTTAGCCGGACAAACTTCACCATACTTCGCATATATTTTTAAAGCATCAATGATTCTAATTATTTCTTTTATATTTCGACCAATAGGTAGATCGTTAACAGACTGATGTCTGATAATACCAGAAGAATCTATGACAAATGATGCTCGTAGTGCAATTTTTAATTCTTCATGTTCAATTCCATAAGATTGTTGTATTTTTTTTGTAATATCAGAGATCATTGGGAATTTTATTTTTCCAATTCCTCCTTCTTGAATTTTAGTATTTTGCCATGCATTATGTGTATATACAGAATCAATAGAAACTCCTATTATACATACGTTTCTTTTTTTAAATTCATCGTATAATTTATTAAATGCTATTATTTCTGATGGACATACAAAAGTAAAATCCATAGGCCAAAAGAATAAAACTACTGTTTTTCTATGAGTATATTCCTTAAAATTAAAGTCATTAATGATTACTCCGTTTTTTAAAATAGCTGAAGCAGTAAAATTTGGTGCTTTTTTAGATACTAATATCATTATTTATACCTCTATTTTTTTTAAAAATTTATATTTAATCATTTCTTATTAAATAATTGTATATTAAACTATAACATATTTCTTCTTTTTTTTTAGTTTTATTCAAAATTATTATTTTAATTTTTTTTAAAAAATTAAATATATTTTATTTTTTTAGATTATCAGTTATTTTTTATTATAATTATCTTTATATTTATATATAGGTTTTTTATTTATGCTTATGAATTCTAATACATTATGGTCAGATTTTTTATCTGAAGAAAAAAAAAAAAAATATTTTGTTAATTTATTAAAAACGATTACGAATATAAAAAGAAATACAGTAGTTTTTCCAATTAAAGAGCATATTTTTAATGCTTTTCGTTTAACTCCATTGTCAATAGTTAAAGTAGTAATTTTAGGACAAGATCCTTATTACCGTTTTGGTCAGGCAGACGGATTATCTTTTTCTGTTCCTCGAGGATGTATTTTACCTCCTTCATTAAAAAATATTTTTTATGAATTAAAAAATAATTTTTTAATTTCTCATAAAAATATGAGTGGTTGTTTAAAACCTTGGGCTAAACAGGGAGTTTTATTATTAAATTCTATCTTAACTGTTTCTGAAGGTTCCCCAGGATCGCATAAAGGAATAGGCTGGGAAATATTTACTGATCAAGTTATCAGAATAGTTAGTGATATTTGTTCTGGAGTGATATTTATATTATGGGGATCGTTTTCTTTGAGAAAATATAATTTAATTGATCGAAAAAAACACTTTATATTGAGGTCGTCGCATCCATCACCATTATCGAGTCATCGAGGTTTTTTTGGATGCAGACACTTTTTAAAAACAAATATTTTATTAAAAAATCAAAAAAAACAACCTATTGATTGGTTTAATAAAATGGAACACTAGGTATTTTTTATTTATCATTGACGGTTTTAGAATATTATATACTATATTTGAACAATAGCTTTTTTTATAACTTTCTTATTAAAAGTATATCCATTTTTAATAATATTTTTAATAATTGTAGTGTTTGTAATTTTTTTTAGTTTTTGTGTTTTTTTTAAAGAATGTATGTTTGAATTAAAAGGTATATTGAGTTTGTTTATTTTCTTAATATTCCAAATTTTTAGGTTTTTTTCAAAAATGTTTTTTGTAAGTTTTATTCCTTCGATTACAGGATGTTTCTCTACAATGAAATTTTCAGATTTTTTTACTAAATTGTCAATTTTATTAACAATAGGAACGATAGATTGAATAAAATTAAAAAACATATTATTTTGAATGTTCAGTACTTCTTTAGAATTATTTTTTTTTATATTTTCTATTTCTGCATAAAACCTTAAACGCATATTTTTTTTTTTTTTTTTTATAGAATAAATTTTTTTTTCTATTTCATTAGATATTAAATCTGTTTTTTTTTTATTTTTATCTTCATTTAGTTTGATAGTATTACTTTTATTTATATTATTCATTTGGTTTATTATGTTAAAATGTAAAGTTATATTTATAATGTATTAATTACAAAGAAAGTTATAATAATTTCATATTTATTATAAATAATTGTAATATATTTTAATTATATTTAAAAGATATTTACCGATAATTTCAATTAATTATATTAATAATATTTATTTTATCAATGGATAGTATGAATAGAATTTTATGAAAAAAAATAAATATTTTTTAAATATATTTATTATATTTAATAACTTGTAATCTATTTATAGATATATTTACATTTTTTATAATGGAGCTGGCGGGAGTTGAACCCGCGTCCAAAAATAACTATTAGTATTGCTCTACATGTTTAGTTTATTTTATTTAATAAAATAAATACTAAAATAAACAAAGTATTATTTTTTATCTTGATTTTTTATAACTCTGATGTTTCAAGATTAACGTTTCAGCGTTATCTCTTTTAAATATAACCTTTTATAAGATATTTATTCTATTAAAAGAGAGTAAAATAGACTAAAAAAAAGGGCTTTATCCAGGTTTTTAAGCTGCTAAAGCGTATTTTTGTTTATTTGCGTTTAATTAATTTGGTTTTTTAACGAGGCAAACCAATCCTCGACATGCAACAATAATGATAGTAAATTTTGTCAAATCCATGATCAGCCCCATATGTAATTTTTACTGTTAATTATAGTAGATCTATTTAATTTAAACAATACTATATACATATTTAATTACTTTATTATAAAAAAATTAATTTTTCTAAAAAATAATTAATGATTTTTATTTTATATAAATAGTCTAATTTTAGACTAAATTATTATTTTTTATAAATTTATAGAACAGATAAAAAATAAAAATTTTTATTTATTTTAATTTATGTTGATTAACAAGCAGGTAATTTCTAATGACAGATGCTATTAAAAGAATAAAGCAACAATTACAAGACAATAATATTGTTATATACATGAAAGGATCTCCTGAACATCCTAGTTGTGGTTTTTCTTCTCAGGCTGTTCAAGCCTTATCATCTTGTACATCAAATTTTTTTTACGTTGATGTTTTAAAAGATTCTGATATTAGATTAGCTTTACCTAAATATTCGCAATGGCCTACTTTCCCGCAGTTATGGATTAATAAACGCTTAATTGGTGGATGTGATATTATATTGGAAATGTTGTATAATGGAGAATTATTAAAATTAATTCAAAAATATAATATAGATAGTTCATTATAAAAATAATTTTTTAAATTATACTCATAAAATATTTTAAATCTCATCGTATTTTTTACGGTGAGAGGTTTGTGGTGGCCAACCTCCTAATCTTTTCCATCGGTTTACTAGTTCGCAAAATAAATGTGCTGTTTTTTTAGTATCATATAAAGCTGAATGTGCTTGTGATATATCAAAAGGAATACCTGCAATTTGACAGGCTTTTGCTAAAACTGTTTGTCCGAAAATTAATCCACTTAGTGTTGCTGTATCAAAGGTGGTAAATGGATGAAAAGGATTTTTGATTATTCCAGATCGCTTGGATGCAGCCATTAAAAAATTATGATCAAAACTTGCATTATGTGCTACTAAAATTCCTTTCTTGCAACTATGTTCATCTATTTTTTTTCTTACTAGCCGGAAGATGTTTTCCAATGCATTTTTTTCGCTAATAGCCCCTCTGAGAGGGTTAAATGGATCGATTTTATTAAATTCTACTGATTCTTTTTTTATAATTGATCCCTTAAAAGGTATGATGTGAAAATGTAAAGTATCAGCTATTTTTAGCCACCCTAAATGATTCATTTTTAAAGTAACAATAGCAATTTCTAATAATGCATCTGTTTTTGCATGAAAACCGGCGCTTTCTATGTCTATTACTACAGGATAAAATCCTCTAAATCGATTATTGATAGTAAAACGAGTATCTTTTTTTATGGGCATGGGAATCTCAATTGCAGTGTATAGTAAATATTAAGTATTGTAAGTATTTTAAAAATATAATTTTATATGTTTAGCTTGATTTATATAATTTTATGAGATTAAATAATTTTTATTTTTTATTGAAAAATAAAACTTTTATTTTAGGATTAAATATTCAATAATACGATTTTTTTTTAATTTTTTAAATTATGTTAATATTATAGTAAATATTATTTTTAATAAAAGTTTTTTTTTAAGAATTTATTTGAATATATTAATCAAATAATCATTGATTCTTTAAAGGTATTTTATATATCTTTTATTTTTATTATATTGTTATTATGAATCATTTATTTTTATTTTATACTATTTAGTATAAAGATTTTTAAAAACGTTATTAGATGATTAATTGATTTTTTATATTAGAAATAAAAATAAGTTAATAAAAGATGATCATAATCAAGATTATGAGTATAATATGAATATATGATTTTATTAAAATATTTTTTAATATGTATAATTTTATTAATTACTTTGATTATTTTGAAGAGAAGGTTTTTTTGAAAAGAATAAAAATGATTGTAGGTTTAGGAAATAAGTCCAATCAATATTATAATACACGACATAGTGCTGGATTTTGGTTTATTGATGCAATAGCAAATTTTTATAAAACAGAATTAAAATTTAAAAAAAAATTTTATGGATATATTTCTTCTATTAAATTACATAATAAAATTATTTATTTATTACGACCAAATTTGTTTATGAATGTTAGTGGTTATTCAGTAAAAGCTGTATCTTTATTTTATAAAATCTCATTATCTGAAATTTTAATAGTACGAGATGAATTAAACATATTACCTGGATTTTTTAAAATAAAATATGGAAGATATCATAATGGGCACAATGGTATAAAAAGTATTATTAATAATCTTAAAAGTGGTAGTTCTTTTTTTCAGTTATGTCTTGGAATTGGTCGTCCAAGATTTCAAGAAGATGTTTCGAAGTATGTTTTAAGTGAACCTAATGATATAGAAGCAAAAAAAATTCATCGATTAATATTAAGATTTATTTTTTTTACTAAAGAAAATATATATAAGAAAGAATTTTTAAAAAGCAAAATTGTTCTATAAAAGAATCAAAAATTTTTTATTTTCTGTGTTGTTTTTATTTATTAATTTGATAGGTATAAATTATTGTGGTATATAAATTTGGTATTATAGGATTACCTAATGTAGGAAAATCAGCATTATTTAATAAAATAACAAAATTGAATGTTCCGTCAAAAAATTTTCCTTTTTGTACTATTAATCCAAATATAGGGATAATATCTGTTCCAGATGAT
Source organism: Buchnera aphidicola (Cinara strobi) (assembly GCF_900560745.1). NCBI lineage: Bacteria > Pseudomonadati > Pseudomonadota > Gammaproteobacteria > Enterobacterales > Erwiniaceae > Buchnera > Buchnera aphidicola. The sequence continues at coordinate 145,924 of NZ_LR025085.1, forward strand.
AGATTAGAGAAAATTGCACATTGTGTCTCATCAACTACTATAGTTCATAGTTTAGTTAAACTAATTGATATTGCTGGTTTAGTTAAAGGCGCCTCTACTGGAGAAGGGCTAGGAAATCAATTTTTAGAAAAAATTAGAGAATGTCACGCTATTATACATGTAACACGATTTTTTAAAAGTAATAACATTACTCATATATATGAAAAGGTTGATCCAATTCGTGATGTTGAGATTATTAATTCGGAATTGTTATTATCTGATTTTTCTGTGTGTAATAAGATTATTAAGAAACTTTTAGTAAATAAAGCTCCTCATCAAAAAAATAAAGATTTAACAATTAATTTAATACAGCTGTGTATATCTCATTTACAGAGAGGTATATTCCTAAAAGATATAGCGTTTACAGAAGAAGAATTGGAAATATTAAAACAATTTCGGTTCTTAACTTTTAAGCCTATGATTTATGTTTTAAATTTAGAATGTAATTTAGATTGTAATTTTGATATAAGTAAATTTATTCAATCTGCTCAATTAGATCCATCTATTATTTTTCCTATTTTTGTAGAGAGTCTAGATAGTAATAATTGTAATACTGTGAATAAAAAAACACGTGTCAATAATATTGATATAATAAAGTATACTGATTGTAATGAAATTATTAAAAAATTATGTAATTTTTTAAATTTAAAGACTTTTTTTACAGCAGGAAAGAAAGAAGTACGAGCATGGATGTTTAAGTCTGGGAGTACTGTTCTTCAAGGAGCTCGATTTCTTCATACTGATTTTTTTAGAGGATTTATTAGGGCTCAGGTTGTTTCGTATCATGATTTTATACGAATGAAGAGTATTCGCTCTATTAAAGAGTGTGGAAAAATGCGAAGTGAAGGAAAAAAATATATTATACAAGACGGTGATATTATTCACTTTTTATTTAATATTTAAAATAAAATTTAAAGATAATTTATTTTATTTTCATTAGTAGTCATTTAGAGAGTAAATATATTTACCTCTCTAAATGGTTATTTTTTAAATTTGAGTTAATAGAAAGTTTTTTAATTTTAAAAAATTTGGCTTCATATGGTATGAAATATTTTTTAAATTAATTCTTGATTGTAAGGATTCTGGAAGCGATAACTTTATATTTAATGCTTTTTCTACAGTATCTTGAAATTTGGAGGGATGTGCTGTTCCTAGAAATAATCCGAAATTTTCTTTTGTAATATTTTTTTTTAGTATTCTATATGCTATAGCTGCATGTGGTTCTGAAATATATCCAATTTTATATAATTCCTTAAGTGTTTTAATAGTTTTTTTATCAGATACACTATCAGATATTAAATTACTTATATTCCATTTTTTTCTTTTAAATAGTTCTTCTACTCGCGGCCAATTATTAGGTTGACTGATATCCATAGCGTTTGAAATCGTAGATATTGTTTTTTTCGGATCCCAGATACCTTTTTTTAAAAATCTTGGAACAGTATCATTAGAGTTTGTAGCAGCAATAAAGGATTGAATGGGTAATCCTAGTGATTTTGCAATTAATCCTGCAGTTAAATTTCCAAAATTACCGCATGGAATAGAAATTACAATTTTATTATGATATTTTTCAGGTATTAATGCAAATGCTTCAAAATAATAACAAATTTGGGCTAATAATCTACTAATATTAATTGAATTAGCGGAATTTAATCCAATGTTTTTTTTTAATTGCTTGTCATTAAAAGATTGTTTTACTAAACACTGGCAGTCATCAAAACTTCCATCAATAGCAATTGTATGTATATTTTTTCCTAATGTACAAAATAATTTTTCTTGTAATGAACTAATTCTTCCTTTGGGATATAAAATAACAACACGAATATTATTCATGCAGTAAAATGCATGAGCTACTGCTGCTCCAGTGTCCCCCGAAGTAGCTGTTAATATTGTCATGGTAGAGTTTTTATTTTTCCAGTAAGATAGCATTTGAGCCATAAATCTTGCTCCAAAATCTTTAAAAGCTAAAGTTGGACCATGAAATAACTCTAAACAAGAAATGTTATTAGTAACAGGAATAATAGTAGGTTTTTTAAAATTAAACGCTAATTTTACTTGTTTTTTAAGGTTTGTAAATGATATTTCATCTGATATAAAGTGTGATAGTATATGTGTGCTTCTTGTAATAAAATCCATTTTTATTAAATCATGTAATACCTGTGAGTTAAATTTTGGTAAATATTTTGGAAAAAATAATCCTTGTTTTTTTCCTAACCCGTACTGAATAGCATCTAAAAAACTAACTTCTTCTTTTTTTTCTTTTAAATTATATAGTTTCATAATTAAACCTAGATTCTTCTAGCTCCTAATTTATCAATTTTGCAAATATATACAAATCCAGATTTATTGTTAATATAATTTTTTTCTAACCATATTTTTATTTTTTTTGCGATTTTTAGGTTTGAGCATATTGAAAATAAAGTAGGTCCAGAACCTGATATATGACACGAAAGTGCTCCTAATTTTTTTATTTCGCTTTTTATTTTTAAAAAATTTGGTATTAATGGAATTCTATACGGTTCTGCAATTTCATCAATCATGACTTGAATTGCTAATTCAGATTTATTAGTATGTAGCGCATGAATAAAAGTAGATAAATTGCGACTATTTTTAATACATATTTCTTTTTTGTATTTTAGTGGTAAAATTTTTCTTGCTATAGAAGTAGATACCGTGCTTCCAGGCCAAGCAATAACCCATAACCAATGATTGAATATAGGCAAATTTTGCGTTACTGGTGTTGTATCATCTGCAATTAATTGTAATCCACCTAGATAACATGGAGCTACATTATCATAATGAATTCCACCTGATATAAATCCTTCTATTTTTCCCATAATATTTATTAATTCTATTTGGGTTAGTTTTGTTTTATAAAATTTATTAAGTGCTAGAACGCTTGCTACTATAGAAGAGGCGCTTGATCCTAAACCCGATCCGATTGGCATATTTTTTTCTAACGTTATTAATACAGGTTTAATGATTTTTATTTTTTTATTAAAAATATTCCATGCTTTCCAGGTAATATTATCTTTCATATTGATAGGTAATTGATTGGAAAAATTTCCATAATTTTTTATTTTAAAAGTTTTTGATGATTGTACTGATACACAATCTCCTAACAAAGAACCGTCTATTGGCATAATAGCAGCCCCTAAAATATCAAAACCAACACCAACATTTCCAATAGACGCAGGTGCATAAATTTTTATCATTATTTTTTTAAACTCGCAATATTATAATATAATACGTAATAAATCAGAGAAAATACCAGATGCTGTTACAATATTCCCGGCTCCATATCCGCGTAGTATTAAAGGAATTGGGTTATAATATTTTGTATAAAAAACAAATATATTTTCTCCATTTTTTATATGATATAAAGGACTATTTTTTTTTACAGCATGTATTGTAACGCTACAAGCTCCATTTTTTTCAATAGTACCAATGAATCGTAATACTTTTTTTTCATTTTTAGCTTTTTTGACTTTTTCAAAAAATAAATTATTTAGTTTTTTTAATTTTGATAAAAATATTTTTTTATTACGTATTTCTTTAAAAGAGTCAGGTAATATTTTTTCTACTTTTATATCTGATAATTCTAATTTATATCCAGCTTCTCTTGCTAAAATCAGTAGTTTTCTTGCAACATCTGTCCCAATGAGATCATCTTTTGGATTAGGTTCTGTAAATCCTAATTTTTGAGCTTTTTGAACTGATTCAGATAATGTGTTTCCATGATCTAATTGCCCAAATATATATGACATGGATCCTGAAAGAATACCTTGAAATTTAATTAATTTATCTCCAGAATCCAGTAGATTCTTTAGATTATGAATAATCGGTAATCCAGCTCCTACGTGAGTTTCGTAAAAAAATTTTTTTTTATATATTTTAGCTGTTTCTCTAACTTGAAGATATTTAGAAAAGATAGATGCATTAGATTTTTTATTAGCTGTTATAATATGAAATCCAGATTTAAGAATGTAACTATATTGATTCGAAATGTTTTGGCTAGCAGTACAGTCTATTAAAATAGGGTTTATCAGACCATATTTTTTTGGAAAAGTTAAAACTTTGTCTAGATTAAAAAATTTTTTAGATTGGTTCAGCCTGTTTTCCCATGTATTTAAATCAATAGTATTTTTATTTAGAATATAATTTTTTGAATTAGCTATAAGATTAATATTGAGTTGTATGGATTTTTTTTCAAGTATATAATATTGATTTGAAAATATTTTTAATAATTCCTTCCCTACTCCTCCAACTCCGATTAAAAAAATATTAATTAATTTAATATTATGAATAATCAAGTTATGTATTTTTTCTATTATAGGAATAATTTTTTTATCTTTTAATACTATCGATAATGATATATCAGGTACATTTTGTGATATAGAAAATATCTTTGTGTTAAAACTTTGTACGATTAAACATATTTTTTTTAAAATACTAGAGTAATATTTTTTTATATTAGATCCAATTATAGATATAATACTAAAACCTTTTAAAGTAAAAATAGGTTTTAAGAGTTTTTTATCTAATTCTAATTGAAGAGTATTTTCTATTTTTTTTTGAGTAATTATTAAAAAATTTTTTTTTATATAAAAACTAACAGTATTTTCTGCAATAGAATTATTAAATAAATATGTAATAATGTTATTTGAAGATAAGCATTGAAGTATTTTATACGTAATATTGTTTATATTAAAATTTTTAGTTCCAAAAATTTTAATTAAAACAATTTTTTTAATATATGTAATCCCCTGGACTACGCTCGATCTATCTATTTTTTTATTTCTAATGATGGTTCCAGGATAATTTGGATTATTAGTATTTTTAATAATACATGGAATATTATTGCTTTTCAGAGGTTTTATTGAAAATGGATGTATGACTTTAGCTCCTAGCCATGATAAAGCTGAAGCTTCCCTATATGTTATTTCTGATATAATTTTGGCTGTTAATATGATATTAGGGTCAACTGTGTAAATACCATTGACATCTGTCCATATTTCACATACTTCAGAATTCATGCAGACTGATAATACTGCTGCAGAATAGTCAGATCCATTTCGTCCTAATAATACTAGTTCTCCTGCTTGGTTTCCTGCAATAAATCCGGGCATTAGAATAATATTTTTTTTTGAAATATTTATTTTTTTAAAAATTTTTTTTGATTTTTCTATTTTGACGATAGCATTAAGGTAATCGTTGGTAGCTACTATTGATGTTATAGGATTAATTTCGGTGATACTATATCCTTTTGTTTTTAATAACTCTTTCATTAAAATTACTGATATAATTTCCCCGGTACTAATTATTTGAGCTTGAATATTTTGGTTACATTTTTTAAGTAATTTTATTTTATCAAAAATATCATGTAGTTTATGAAATTTTTTATTTATTTTTTTGTATATCGTTTCTAGGGGGTATTGATTGTATGATTTATGAATGTCTTTTATTAATTTTAAAAAAAAATTTTTTATATAAATAAGTTCATCAACTGGATTTTTTATTTTTTTTATACATTTTTTTATGGATTTTTCTAATTTATTTGTAATAGTTGCTGGGGCTGATAATACAATTGATACTTGATCATTTTTAAATTTTTTGATAATTATAGAAGATACTTGTATAAATTTTTCTGCATTTGCAAGCGATGTCCCCCCAAATTTTAATGTTTTCATGCATTTAATCTCATTTAAAATGATTGTTTAGATTTTTTTTTAATGTTTTTAATGTTAAATTAACCAATTTTTACTATAATAGTGATAGTATTTTGATTTTTTTAAGTGATATGTGAAAATTTTAGAATAAAGTATTTTTATTTTTCAATGATATTCTTGATAAATAAATATATTGTTAAGAAATTTAATAAATTGTATCATATTTTCTAATATTTTTCTTTTTTTTTAATAAATTTACATTAAAATAATTAAATAAGAATAATTTTTATATGCAAGAGTTAATAATTTTTTAATTTTCAGGTAGGTATTTATTTGTAAAAATTTTATCTAGAAATTTTAAGCGTTCATTTGTAATGATATTTCAAGATTATAAATATTTTTTTAGAAAGGGTTTATGTTTCTTAATTTGTATAGAAATTTATTTTTATTTTTTTAATAAAGTTTATATAAATATATATTTAAGAAAAAATGTATTTTTTATTCAAAGAAAGTATAATTCTTTTTAGTTTTATTTGATTTTCTATTTTGGACCGCAAGTATAGCAATTCGAGTGAATAATAAAATATATTGTTTTTTATAATTTTTTTAGTTTTATTTTTTTTTATTTTTTCTATTTCTATTTGTAAGTTCCAGATTTTTTCAATTTTTAATGAAATATTTTTAGGTATTCCTATAGAAATTGAATATTTTTTTAGAATATAGTGCATAGAAAGAGAATATATTTTAAAATAATTCAGTGTAGTTTTAGTTGATAATATTTTTATATTATCAGTTAAAGGATACCATAGAAATAGTGAAAATAAAAATGATGGACAACGTATTTTCATAGAAGAATCAATTTTTTTTAGTCCGTATATAATAATATTTTTTAGAAATATTGAGTTTTTTTTACTAAGAGTTTTACATAAAAAAGGTAACAAGAAAGAGATTAAATAATATTTTTGTAACTGAATATACGTTAAATAGCCATGTCCAAAACAAAACAATTTTATTGACTCATTAAATAATCTAGCAGATGGTATTTTTTTTAAAAGGTGAGATAATTGTATAATTGGTTTTTCAGTTTTTTTATCTATATTCATGCGTAATCTTACTGAAAATCTAATGACTCGTAACATACGTACGGGATCTTCTTTATACCGTTTTTCTGCATTACCAATAAGTCGTATTTGTTTTGATTTTATATCTTTAATTCCTCCAACATAATCGCGAATTCCAAAATCTTGAATACTATAATATAATGCATTAACTGTTAAATCTCTTCGGTAGGCATCTTCTTCAATTTTTCCGAATGTATTATTAAGTAATAAAATTCTATTTTTTTTTTTTCTTGAATAGTTATATAAAAGTTTATTTTCAATATTTCGATTATGAGCTCTAAATGTCGATACTTCAATAATTTCACTTTTAAAGATTAGATGAGCAATAATAAATCGACGCCCTATTAATCGACAATTTTTAAATAGTTTTCTAATTTCACTAGGCCTTGCATTAGTAGCAATATCGAAATCTTTAGGTTTTTTTCCTAGTAATAAATCTCTAACCCCTCCGCCTACTAAATATGCTTCATATCCTAGCTTGTTCAGTCTGTATAATACTTTCATGGCATTTCTACTAATTTTTTTTTGGGATATATTATGATTTTTTTTTATAATAAGATTCATATGTTAACATCGATGTTATTGTTATGTTTGTATCAATTTTTAAAAAATAAAAATTATCTCTAATAAAATAAAATGTGATTTTTTAAAAAACATGACGCTTGTTCTATTTATTTGACTGATATGAAATATATAAATTATACAATAACTTAAAACATTATATTGGCACATATAGGGTATCTTGTCACCATATATTTTATGATGTTTTATAAAATATGCTTAAGATAAAAAATTTTTATTATTTTAATATTTCTTTGTTTAGAGTAATTTGAAATTTAGTGAAATTAATGAAAATTAAGAGATAAATATAATAATTTTTATTATTTAATAAATTATTTTGAATGAATGTTTACTTTTTTAGATAAAAAAATAGTTTTTCAGGGGTATTATTAGATTTTATAGATAGTGAGTATATAAATTTTATTAGATTAATAAATCATTTTTAAAATTATATTATTTATATAAATTATTTTTTTTTTTTTGCATAATAACTTTATAAGTTTTTAAGATTTATTTAATTAAGGAGTTATTTTTTTAAAAAAGTGTTTTATAATGTATTTTAAATATGATATATAATTTTATATAATATTGTTATTATCTGTTTAAAAGTTAAATTATATTATTTTTAATATATTGAATTTTTTATATTTTGGTTTTTATATGATTTACTCTTGGTAAAATTGAAGGTTATATTTTTATTAAATATAATATTATGAATTTTAATATTTTAATATTTTAGCGAATAGAACGTATTTGATATACCATAAGTTTTAAACTATAAAGAATATTATTGATAAAAATTTTTATGTCGTAAATCTTACATATAGAAAATTTAATATTTTTTATATCTTATTTAAGAAATATTTTGATAATAAAAACATTTTTAAATTAAATACTAGTTAATATTTTTATATTAAACAGATTTATTTGAGTGATAATTAGTTTTTTATTTATTATTTATAATAGGAAAATTTGATGAGGTTTGTTTGCGGGTTAGAATATGATGGTACCGTGTATTTTGGTTGGCAAAAACAGAAATCAGTTATTACTGTACAAGAATGTATGGATTTAGCGTTATCTACAATTGCTAATCATTCAGTATTTACTGTTTGTTCTGGAAGAACTGACCGGGGAGTACATGCTGTTATGCAAATTATTCATTTTGATACACATGCAATACGAAATAATCAATCTTGGTTAAATGGATTAAATTCTTTGCTACCTAAAGATATAACTGTTTTATGGATACAAGAAATTTCTTTTGAATTTCATGCTCGTTTTTCTACTGTATTTAGGTCATATCGTTATTTAATTTTAAATAAAAAATATCAATCTAGTTTTTTAAAAAATTATTACTTTCATGTAAGGGATCAGTTAAATATTAATAATATGAAGTATATGTCAAAGTTTTTAATTGGTTGGCATGATTTTTCTGCGTTTAAAAGCAGTGGATGTCAGTCTAAAACTTCTATTAAGCATGTGTATTCATTAGAAATATATTCTAATAATAATTTTATAATTATTGATATTACCGCAAATTCTTTTTTATATCATATGGTAAGAAATATAGTAGGTTATTTAATTACTATAGGTTTATCTAAAGGTACTATCAGTTATCCTAATACATTTGTAAATAACGCAGATCTCAAAAAAAAATATGTTACAGCGCCCCCACAGGGATTATATTTTTTATATGCACAGTATTCTAGACATTATCATTTACCTTAGAAATTTTATTTTTTACATCACGTAAATTTATTTGTAAAGTTTTCAGTAATTATTTTTGATATACGTACTTATATAATATAGAATATTAATGAATAATCTTTATTAAGAGATACATCTTATAATATAGTTATAAATTGATATAGAAATTAATTATGTTGATATAAAAACTTTTATTGATTGTTTATTTATTAAAATATATATTATCATTAAGATGATTTAAAATAATAATTTTTATGATAATAAAAACGATTAAAATATAAATTATTATTTACAATTAATATAGTATATATGTAAAAATATATAAAATTAATTATACTAATTTAACTGATGTATCATTAATATTGAGGATTGAAAAATTTTAATAATTAAATTAAATTATTTTTAAATAAATGTATTTGTTAAGTTTATTTTTTATATTTTGAATATTTTTTCATATAAAAATATTTACCTGGGTATTGATATACCAATTAAAAAATATATAGATATTTAAAGGTTTAGAATTATTGTTTCATTTTATATATCTTTTAATATACTTTATTAGCGAATATGAGATTTTAGTATGTTAGGAAAATTTATTAATAAGTTTTTTCTTAGTCGTAATGAACGTATTTTAAATAATTTAAGTAATCTTGTAATTAAAATTAATCTTTTAGAAAAAGATCTTATAAAATTATCTGATCAAGAATTGAAAAAGAAAACACATGAATTTAAATTACGATTAAAATATGGGGAAACATTAGATTTTTTACTTCCTGAAGCATTTTCTGTAATTCGCGAAGCTAGCAAAAGAGTATTTGGTATGCGTCATTTTGATGTTCAGATTTTAGGTGGAATTATTTTGCATCGAAAATGCATTGCGGAAATGCGAACAGGGGAAGGAAAAACTTTGACAGCCACTTTACCAGCTTATCTTAATGCTCTTTTAGGTAAAGGAGTTCATATTGTTACAATGAATGATTATTTGGCTCAAAGAGATGCAAATGAAAATCGTGTTTTATTTGAATTTTTAGGATTAACAGTTGGTATTAATATTTCAGGTATGTCACGAGAGGATAAAAAAAAGGCTTATTTAGCAGATATTACATATGGAACTAATCATGAGTATGGTTTTGATTATTTACGAGATAATATGGTTTTTTGTGGTACCCATAAAGTTCAAAGAAAATTGTATTTTGCTCTTATTGACGAGGTAGACTCTATTTTAATTGATGAAGCTCGTACACCATTGGTTATTTCTGGTCCTGTAGAAAACAGTAATATTTTATATAATCAAATTAATTCTCTTATTCCTTATTTAATACCAAAAAACAAAAAATATTCAAATACCATTTGTGTAGTAGGAGATTTTTATATAGATTATAAGCAGCGTCAAGTTCATTTAACTGAAATTGGGTTAAAAAAAATAGAAAAAATGTTAGTAAAATATAATTTTTTACCAAAACAAGAGTCATTGTATTTATCTAAAAATATTTATTTTATCCATCATATTCTTTTAGCGCTTAAAGCTCATTATATTTTTTTTAAAAATATAGATTATATTATACAGAATAAAAAAATTATTATTGTTGACGAGCATACTGGACGTATTATGCCTAGTAGAAGATGGTCTGATGGATTACATCAAGCAATAGAGGCTAAAGAAAAGGTTTCTATACAGAATGATAATCAAACACTAGCTACTATTACTGTACAGAATTATTTTCGTTTATACTCAAAATTATCTGGAATGACCGGTACAGCTGCAACAGAAGCTTGTGAATTTTATTCTATTTATAATTTAGATACTGTTATCATTCCAACTAACAAACCTATGATTCGTAATGATCTGTCTGATTTGATTTATCTTTCAGAAAAAGATAAAATTAATGCTATCATTTTAGATATACGTGATTGCGTGACTCGTCAGCAACCGGTTTTAGTAGGAACAGTTTCAATTGAAAAATCTGAAAAAATTTCAATTTTATTAAATAAATTAAAAATTAAACACAACGTTTTAAATGCAAAATATCATTTTCAAGAAGCAGAGATTATTGCAAAAGCTGGAGAACCAAAAGCTGTAACTATTGCAACAAATATGGCAGGAAGAGGTACTGATATTGTTTTAGGAGGTTTAGTAAAAGATTTATCGAATAAAGTATATTTAATGAAAAAAAATGATTTACTAAAAAAATCTTGGAGAAAAAAAAATCAATTAGTTATTCAATTAGGTGGATTGCGAATTATAGGCACTGAAAGACATGAATCACGTAGAATTGATAATCAATTACGAGGACGATCTGGAAGGCAGGGGGATCCCGGTTCTTCAAGGTTTTATTTATCACTCGAAGATTCGTTGCTACGTCTTTTTTCTTCAGATAATATTGTTAGTTTTATGAAGAAAATTGGAATGAAGTCAGGAGAGTCTATTGAACATCCTTGGTTAAGTAAAGCTATTGAAAGGGCTCAAAAAAAAGTTGAGAATCAAAATTTTGATTCTAGAAAGCAATTATTAGAATTTGATAATGTTGTTAATGAACAGCGATCTGTGATATATAATGAGAGAAATAAACTCATTAGTACGTCAAATATTCATAGTCATATTTTACGTATTTTGAAAGATCGAGTTCGATTTTGTATTAAACAATATATGTCTGGGAATTCAGTAAATATCGGAAGTTTTTTTGCTCTAGAAAAGGAATTAAAAAATAATTTTTATTTTATTAAATCAATAAATAAATTTTTAGAACATGATTCTACTTTATATGAAAATGTAGATAAATTAATTGATTTAATTGTTACAACTATACAGTTTAATTATAATCAAAATACTTCTATAGTTCCTGAAAAATATTCAAATATGATTGAAAGGTCAGTAATGTTACAAATATTAGATATTTTTTGGATAGAGCATTTAAATTCAGTTGAATGCTTAAGGTATAGTGTTAATTTACGTGGATATGCTCAACAAGACCCACAACAGGAATATAAACGAGAATCATTTTTTATGTTTCAATCCATGCTGGAGGCAATTAAAAATAATGTAATTAAAAGTTTAATTAATATTTTTTTTGTAGATTTTGAGCAAAAAAAAAGTATATATATTGATATTTTTGATCAAAAAGATTACGATTCTTTTCATTTATTAGTAATGAAGTCAATAGATATAACTTAATAATAGAAATTTTATTATTAAAATTTTTCAATAAAGATTAAGTGTTAAAAATTTTTATAAAATATTTTTAATTTTATTTATTTAATTTTTTTTAAAAAAATATCTTTAATAAATTTTAAGTATTATTCTTAAATAAATATTATTTTATAATTCTTTAGCCACATACATTAGTTATGTACTTTTAGTAAAGTTTTTATACATTACTTGTATATTTGAAATAATTTTTTTAGAAAATAAAATTTTTATTACATAGATATGTAGATTTGATTTAATTTTTAATATATATTTGTTTAGATAATTGAAAATATATTTTTATATAATATGGTTATTTTTTTATTTATGAATTATTATTGATATATACAAAAATATATTTTTTTATATATATAGTATTTTGACGTATGAATTAGAATTTTTAGTGTATTGTGACGATTTTAAAGATAATATTAAAAAAATGAATTTATTAACTTTGATAATATTTATACCTTAAAGGATTAGAAGCAATGTCAAAAAATATTTTTAGTGATTTTGATCCTATTGAAACTGCTGAATGGATAGATTCTATTAATTCAGTTGTAGAAAGACATGGAGTAAAACGAGCTTTATTTTTAATAAATAAACTTTTAAATACAAAAATTTTAAAAAATACTAACTTTTACCGATATATTGTTTCAGATTATGTTAATACCATTGATGTTGATAATGAACCTCAATATCCAGGAAATATTGATTTAGAAAACAAGATTTGTTCTGCTGTTCGCTGGAATGCAATTATGATAGTTTTACGTGCTTCTAAAAAAAATTTAGATTTAGGTGGTCATATTTCTTCATTTCAATCAGCAGCCATGATATATGAAGTATGTTTTAATCATTTCTTTAGAGCTCGAAATGAATTTGATGGAGGTGATTTAATTTATTTTCAAGGACATGTATCTCCAGGGATTTACGCTCGAGCATTTTTAGAAAACCGTTTAACAGAAGAGCAGATAGATAATTTTAGGCAAGAGGTTGGTGGAAAAGGGCTTCCTTCATATCCTCATCCTAAACTTATGCCAGATTTTTGGCAATTTCCATCTGTTTCTATGGGATTGAGTGCTATTTCAGCAATTTATCAAGCAAAATTTTTAAAATATCTAAAAAATCGGGATTTAAAGGATACTTCTAAGCAAACTGTTTATGTTTTTTTAGGTGACGGAGAAATGGATGAACCTGAATCGAAAGGAGCAATTACTATTGCTGCAAGAGAAAAATTAGATAATTTAATTTTTGTAGTAAATTGTAATTTGCAACGTTTAGATGGACCTGTAACTGGAAATGGAAAGATTATCAATGAATTAAGTGGTATTTTTTCTGGAGCTGGATGGCATGTTATTAAAGTAATTTGGGGTAGTCAATGGGATTATTTGTTAGAACGAGATTATGGTAATTTTTTAAAAAACCTAATGAATGAAACTCTAGATGGAGATTATCAAACTTTTAAATCGAAAAATGGCGCATATATTCGAAAACATTTTTTTGGTAAGTATGTTGAAACAAAAAAACTAGTAGAAAATATGACAGACGATGATATTTGGAAGTTACAAAGAGGTGGTCATGATTTTAAAAAATTATATTCTGCATTTTATTCTGCTAAATTAATAAAGAATAAACCGGTTGTTATATTAGTTCATACAGTTAAGGGTTATGGTTTAGGAAATTCAGTAGAAGGAAAAAATATTGCTCATCAAATAAAAAATTTGGATATTTTAGATATTCAAAACTTGAAAAGAGAATTAAATATATCATTAGATTCAGAATCCATAAGAAAATTATCATATATAAAATTTTCCATTGATTCCCCAGAATTTAAGTATATTCACAATCAAAGAAGAAAATTGAAAGGTTATGTGCCAACGCGTTTAAAAAGATTTTCTGGTGAATTAATTATTCCAGAGTTACATACATTTCATTCATTACTAGTTAATCAAGAAAGACCTATTTCTACTACTATAGCTTTTGTTCGTATACTAAATATTTTATTAAAAAATATTTCTTTAAAGGATCGTATAGTACCTATTGTAGCAGATGAAGCACGTACTTTTGGGATGGAAGGTTTATTTCGTCAAATAGGTATATATAATCATCAAGGTCAAAAATATACTCCAGCTGATCAGGATCAGTTGTTTTATTATAAAGAAGATTTTAAAGGTCAAATTTTACAAGAGGGAATTAATGAGTTAGGCGCTGGTTCATCTTGGTTAGCTGCTGCTACATCTTATAGTGTTAATAACTTTCCTATGATACCTTTTTATATTTATTATTCTATGTTTGGTTTTCAGAGAATTGGCGATTTATTGTGGTCTTGCAGTGATCAACAGGCAAGAGGTTTTTTAATTGGCGCTACTTCAGGTAGAAGTACTTTAAATGGAGAAGGATTACAACATGCTGATGGACATAGTCATATTTTATCTTTAACGATTCCTAACTGTATTTCTTACGATCCTACTTATAGTTATGAGTTAGCTGTAATTATTCAATCTGGTTTAAAGCGTATGTATGGAGTTAAGCAAGAAAATATTTTTTATTACATTACTACATTAAATGAAAATTATGTTATGCCTGGAATGAATGAAAAAATGATAGAAGGGATTTGTAAGGGAATATATAAGTTAGAGACTTATTCTGGAAAACAAGGTCATGTACAGTTATTAGGATCAGGATCCATCTTATGCTGCGTTAGAAAAGCAGCTGAAATTCTATTTTCAGATTATAATATCGGTTCAGATATATATAGTGTTACATCATTTACAGAAATTGCTCGTGATGGTCAAGATTGTGTTAGATGGAATATGCTACATCCTTTAAAAAATAAAAAAATACCATATATCTCTGAAGTTATGAATAATGCTCCAGCAGTAGCTGCTACAGATTATATGAAAGTTTTTGCAGATCAAATTAGAGCTTATGTTCCATCTAAGAAATTTTATGTGTTAGGGACAGACGGTTATGGTAGATCTGATAGCCGCGCGAAATTGCGTACGTTTTTTGAAATAGATGAATTTTATATTGTAAGCGCGGCGTTACATGTATTAGTTGAAGAAGGGACAATAGATCCCGGAGTACTTTTTACTGCTTTAAAGAATTTTAATATTGTTTTAGATGGATTAAATCCACGTTTTGCATAAAGAGAGGATATATATAGTGGACGTTGAAGTTTGTGTTCCTGATATTGGAGTAGATCATGTTGAAGTAATTGAAGTTTTAGTTAAAATAGGTGATACAATTAAAAAAGAAGATAGCCTTGTTTCTGTTGAAGGTCATAAGTCTGTATTAGAAATTCCATCCCCGGTTTCTGGAATTGTGAAAAAAATTTTTGTTAAAGTTGGTGATATATTATCAGTTAATAAATTAATTTTAATTGTAGATGAAAACGAGATAATTGCTTCTCAAAAAGAAGTTTTAGAAAATAATTTTTTTTCAAAAAGTTTGCATGATTCAGATAATAAATACATTAATTATGATAAAAAAAGTATTTTTGATGGAAAAAAAATTCAGAATAATTATTATGCTTCTCCAAATATTCGTCGTATAGCTAGAATATTAAATATTAATTTATTGAGTATTTCAGGTAGTGGCTCTAAAGGGCGAATTACAAAAGAAGACATAAACCGTTATATTAAATTAAATAAAAATACTAATACTCAAAAAAAGATAGTATCTACTTCAGAAAAAGATAATATTTCTATGATTAAAAATATTCATGAATATAAGGAATTAACAAATATTCAAAAAATTTCTGGAAAGAATTTATTAAATAACTGGAAGAATATTCCTCATGTTACTCAGTTTGATGAAGCTGATATTACTGATTTAGAAAATTTTAGAAATTTATATAATTCTAAGCAATCTACAGATAAAAATTATTGTAAAATTTCACTTTTATCTTTTTTAGTAAAAGCTGCTATTGCAACATTATTAAAATATCCTAGATTTAATAGCATCTTAGATACTAGTAAAAAAGGAATTATTTTAAAAAAAGACATTAATATTGGTATAGCTGTAGAGACTTCTGAAGGTTTATTAGTTCCAGTTTTAAAAAATTTAATTCACAAGAATATTATGGCTATATCTAGTGATATTCAAACCATAGTTAATAGAGCTAAAAAAAATACTTTGAGTTCTTTGGACATGAGTAATGGTAGTTTTACTATCTCTAGTTTAGGTGGAATTGGAGGTACTGGTTTTACTCCAATAATTAATTCCCCTGAATCAAGTATTTTAGGTGTATCTAGGGCAAGTATCAAACCTATTTGGAATAAAAAAAAATTTTCTCCTCGTTTAATTCTTCCTTTTTCTTTATCATATGATCACCGTATTATTGATGGAGCAGATGGTGTGCGTTTTACAACATTTTTTAGTCAACTTTTATCAGATATTAGAAATTTATTGATATAATTTTTGAAAAATATTTTTTTATTTTATTTATCATGTTATTTTAATTCATTTCAATAAAATTTTTTTTTTATTAATAAAAAGAGTATTTTATGAAAAAAGATATTAATATAAATGTAGTAGTCATTGGCGGGGGGCCCGCCGGATATTCTGCTGCGTTTCGATGTTCTGATTTAGGGTTATCGACTTTAATTGTAGAAAAGTATGGAGTTTTAGGTGGAACATGCTTAAATGTTGGCTGTATTCCATCTAAATCATTATTACATTTAGCTTCTTTGATAAGAGAAATACAAGATTTTTCTCGATATAATATTAATTTAGGTAACACAAAAAAATTAGATATTTTGAAAGTTATGAATTGGAAGGAAAATATTGTTTCTAATCTAGTTCATGGATTAAAGTGTATGGCCAAATCAAGACAAGTAAAAATATTACAGGGAATGGCTAAATTTATAAATAAAAATTTATTAGAGGTGACACACAATGATTCTATTTACAACATTCAGTTTAACTATGCTATTATTGCTACTGGGTCTAAGTCAATAAAATATCCTGGAATATCTTATGAAGATAATCGTATTCTAGATTCTACTAAAGCTTTAAATTTATCTAGGATTCCAAAAAATTTTTTAATTATTGGAGCTGGTATTATCGGTCTAGAGATGGCTACAATATATAGCTCTTTTGGATCATCTGTAGATATTATAGATAGTTCAAAAATATTTTTTCCATCAATGGATCGTGATATCAGTAATTTTTTTCTTGATAAAACAAAACAGTATTTTTCTATAAAATTAGATACTTCGTTGATAAAATTAAATTCTACACCTACAGGTGTTTCCGTTAGAATTAAAAATAATAATGATTCTTCTGTATATGATCAGATTTATGAGAATGTATTGATTTCTATAGGAAGAAGAGCAAATACTGATAGTTTGAATTTATCTGCTATTGGTATAGAACAAGATTCTTTAGGATTTATTAAATCTGATAATCAAATGCGAACTAATGTATCAAATATTTTTGCAATAGGTGATGTAGTTGGTCAGCCAATGTTAGCGCATAAGGGTATTCATGAATCTCATATAGCTGCTGAAGTTATTTCAGGTAAGTCGCATTTTTTTGAACCAATTGTAATTCCTTGTGTTGCTTATTGTGATCCTGAAATTGCTTGGACAGGAATGATGGAAGATCAAGCTAAAAACAGTGGTATAAGTTGCCGATCAGTAACTGTTCCGTGGAAATTTTTAGGTAAAGCAATTAGTTCGAACTGTTTCGATAGAGGAATCACTAAATTAATTGTTGATACTAATTCGAATCGAATTATTGGCGGTGTTATTGTTGGTAAGCATGCAGGAGAAATGTTATCTCAAATTAGTTTATCTATTGAAATGGGATGTGATATTGACGATTTAGCTTTGACAATTCATGCTCATCCAACATTATCTGAATCTCTTCATATAGCTGCTCAATTATTTAATGGAACTACTACAGACATGATAAACAACAAGTAGTGATTTAGATTTTTACGAAAAAGAAATATTTTTATTACAAATGATTTTTATGTATAAGTTTTATTTGATTTAAAAAAATTTTGATATTAAGTAACAATATTTTTAATTTTGAAATTAATTATTATATTTAATCTTATAAATAAGTTTATTCGTATTATATGCTTTGTTGTTATTAAATAAGCCTATTGATTAGATATGTAATATACTTTTTAAGTATTTGATATGAATGAATTTTCATATATATATATTTATATTTATTAAATAATATATTGAATTTTTACTAATCTTTAGGAAGTAAATAGTATTTTAATTTTATTAAAGCAACATTAACCGACTGGTATGCATATAACGTTTTAAAGAGCAGGTCAGATTCCTGCTCTAAAAATAAATTATATATTTTAAAAAATATAAAATTATTCAATTAAATATGGTTATGGTAACTGACTTATTGTATACTAAAAGATAGCCCGCATCCGCATGTCGTTTGAGCATTTGGATTAATAACTATAAACTTTGATCCATCCAGATTTTCTATATAGTCTACTTTCCCTCCAGTTAAGTATTGAAGACTAATAGGGTCGACAATTACACCTACTCCTTTATCTACAAAATAAATATCATCCTTTTTTCTTTTTTCTTCTAACTTGAACCCATACTGAAAACCACTACAACCTCCTCCTGTTATGTATATACGTAATTTTAATTTTTTTTTTTTTACCAGTTTTTTAATTTGGTTAATAGCATTAATTGTTATCTTTATTGGATACATAGAGTATATATACTTATTTTTAAAATTGTCTAAAAATAATATTTAGAAAACTTTTTATCAAAAAAAAATTATTAATTACTTAAAGTTTTCTATAAATATTAATCTTTAATGGATAAACAGAATTTTTTTTTAATTTTTAAAGTTTAAATTTTATAAATTTATTTTTATATTTTTATATTAGTAATTATTATTAACGTTGTTAATCTGCTTTTTTTCTTAAAAAAGCAGGAATGTCTAAAAAATTTCTTTCGTATTTTTTAATTTTATTTGTTTTTTGATGATTATTGATATTTTTTTTAATTTTTTCAGTATTACTGATAACTCTATGTCTTTGCAAAGATTGATTTCTATAGTTAACTAAAATTTCCTTGGATGACTGATTTCTCATAAAAGAGATTTCAGATTGTTTTTCCATTCCAATACCAGTTGCTACTACAGTTACACGTAACGCATGATCCATTTGAGGGTCAAGCGATGTCCCTATAACAACCGTTGCGTTATCAGAGGAAAATGCTCGAATAGTATTTCCAACAGTTTCAAATTCATCTAATCTTAAATCAAATCCAGCTGTAATATTTACTAATACCCCACGTGCTCCAGAAAGGTCAATATCTTCTAGTAATGGGCTAGATATAGCAATTTCAGAAGCTTCTTCTGCTCGATTTTCACCTGAAGCTGATCCAGTCCCCATCATAGCATAACCCATTTCTGACATAACTGTCCTTACATCTGCAAAATCTACATTCATTAAACCCGGACGTGTAATTAATTCAGCTATCCCTTGAACTGCCCCCTTTAATACATCATTTGCAGCCCCAAAAGCGTCTAATAAAGATATCCCTCGAGTTAATACTTTTAATAATTTATCGTTAGGAATAGTTATTAATGAGTCAACATATTTAGATAGTTCATTAAGACCTTGTTCAGCAAAGTTCATTCTTTTTTTTCCTTCAAAACTAAACGGTTTAGTAACTACCGCTACAGTTAATATACCTAGATCTTTCGCTACTTCAGCCACTACTGGAGCTGCTCCAGTACCAGTCCCCCCACCCATACCTGCAGCTATAAATACCATATCAGCACCATCCAATGCTGATTTTAATATTTCTTTATCTTCTTCAGCAGAATTTTTTCCTACATCAGGATTAGCCCCAGCACCTAATCCTTTTGTAATGTTATTTCCAATTTGTATTGTTTGTCCTACAGCCACTTTTCTTAATGCTTGAGCATCTGTATTAATAGCAAAAAATTCTACTCCTTCTATTTTTTCACGAACCATATGTTCTACTGCATTACTACCTCCACCACCTACACCAATAACTTTAATTACTGCATCATTACTTAATTCAGAAGGTTCAAACATACAATAACTCCATAAAATTTGAGTAGTAAGAATCTTATATATTTTTGTATATATTATTTTTAATTAAATTATTTTTTTAACTACTTTTTTAAAATTTTTTAATAAATATTTTAAAAATCTATATTTTTTTTCTTTTTTAAAAGAATAATTTTGATAATTTTTCCTATAACTTAATAATCCAATTATTGTTGCGTATTCTGGTTTAGAGAGATAATCAGGTATTTTGGAGATACTGCATGGTTTTTTTATTGTAACGTTGGCATGAAATATTTTTTTTGCATATGCAGATAAATATTTTATTTTAGAAGATCCACCGGTAAGTATAATATTTGATAGTATTTGTTTTTTGTTTTTGTTAGTATTATATTGTTCATATAATTTTAAAATTTTTTGATTTACTAAGCGAAGTAGTTCATTATATCGCGGTTGAATAACTTTAACTAATTCAGAATGATTACAATAAGCAATCTTTTTCCCTTGTTTATTAACAATTGCTAAGTTTTTACATGTAATTGAAATATCTTCTATTGTATATCCGTATTTTTTTTTTATAAATTCTGCATCAGAATAAGACAAAGAAAATGCGTAAGCAATATCTTTAGTTACAATATTTCCAGCATATGGGATAACGGAAGTATGATATAATAATCCTTTTATATATACACTGATATGCATATTTTCTCCACCCATATCAATTAAACATACTCCTGTATTTTTTTCTTCTTCAGTTAAAACTGATAATCCAGATGCTAATCCGGAGAATATTATTTTTTTTACATAAATTCCACATTTTTGAACAGCTTTAATAATGTTTTTTTGAATATTTTGGTTACCTGTGATTAAGTGCACATTAGCCTGTATTCTTATTCCTGATAATCCAATTGGATTTTTAATTCCTGATTGTTTATCTACACAAAAATCTTGAGGAACAATATGTAAGATATTATGATCATTTTTTATTTTAACAGATTTCGCGGTTTTAATAACAGTCTCGATGTCTTTTTTTGTAACTTCATTATTTTTAATGGGAGTGATTCCAATTTCATTATAACAGTGAATATCTTGATGGGAGATAGATAGATAAACAGAATAAATTTTGCATTTTGCCATACTTTCCGCTTGTTGAATAGACTTATTAATACACTTAGTTAATAATTCTAAGTTATTAATATTTCCTTGCTCTATACCCTTAGTTTGACATTTACCGAACCCAATGATATTAATAACTCCATCTTTAAGAATCTCTCCTATTAATGTGATTATCTTAGTGCTCCCTATTTCTAATCCGACAGTTATTTTTTTTTTTATTGAAAGGTTCATATTATTTATACTAGATTTTTATTATAATTTTTGCGATTTTATGTAATAATTTTATATTACATATTTTTTTAAAAATGAATAGTACTTTAAAGTATAAATTGTGATATGAAATATAATAAATAGGACTAAATTTATTTTATTTTTTTGTAGAGATAGACTTTATACTTCAAAATATAATCATTAGACTGAATTGTAAATTGGAATTCAAAATAAATACTAATATATTTTTTAAAAATTTATTAATTTTTTTGGATATTTTAAATTAAAAACATAATTTTATATGATAGTTAATAGATAATTTTTAAATTTAATATTCAGTAATTTTTAAGTAATTATTTTTAATGTTAAAAATTATAAATTTTATATTTAAAAATTATTAGAGTGACTTTAGTTAGATTATTGATATTTTTATTTATTAATACTAAGCTATATATTAAACTTATTTTTAATATATTCGTTTATATTTCAATATAATATTATTACTTTATATATTTCTAGATAGGAAATAAGATTTTTGTATCACTAATATATTAGAGAATAAAAAAAGAATCTTTATATAGATCAATAACAATTAATAAATTGTTTGAAATATTTAGAGTAAATATATTTTTATTTATTTGATAAGATACATATATTTGAATATATATGTTGTAGTTAGCTTAAAATAATTTTATTGGAAGATTAATGGTTTATTTAAAATAAATTATTATTTTAATAGAGAGGCATCCTTACTTGTGTCCTTGTCTTTAAAATTAAAATTTTTAGTAAATTTTATAAGGGTTTTAGTTTTTTTTTTTCTTGTCCTAATTCTATAATTATATCATATTTGTTAGTTTGAGAAAAAATAAATTGTATAGCTGTTTTAGTATTAAAGAATATAAAGAATTTATTTTTTTTCTACAATCTTGAATTATATCTTGTATAATAGATTTATTTTTTTCTTTTTTATATTTATTAATTAATATAATAAAATTACAAAATTTTTCGATAATATTCCCGATAATTTTTCTTTCACTTATTCCTTGTATTTTTTTATACCCTAAAATATATCATATTTTTTGATAGTTATAATTGGTAGTTAAAGAATATAATATACGATATAATATTTGTGAAGAGTAAATATTATTGAAAATTAGTTAAGGTCTCTTTTTTATTAGAATTTTTTCCATTTTTTCCTGTATAGGTCTTAAGAATTGACTATTTGGAACGAGTTGTTTTAAAGAATGATTCATAGATAATATCGTAGCTATAGAAAATAGTATATTTGTAATATTAAAATCACTTAATAGTGTGATGTATAAATTCCCTAACCCCAGCCGGAATTGAAAAAAATTTTTGTTATTGAGAGTTTATAAACAATTTTAATTGTATTGATCTAGTATTGAGTATTAAAAATATTATCTTGTTTTAAAAGAGTCACTGAGATTATTTTTTTATTGTTTAATTTTTTTATCTAGTGATTAGTTACATTATCAATGTCTATTGACAATAATTGTTTTTATTTATTCATCATTTAAAAAGGAAAATTTTATTTTTTTTTCTAAAAAGAATTACAAATAGATCTCCATTTTTTATTTTTATTGTTTTCTTTCATGTTATATATTTTTTTTGTAGAACATTAATAATCCAAGGATTTAATAGTTCTTGTATATCTTTTATTTTTTTTATCATAATTAAATATTATTTATTATTTTTAATAATTACTATATTTTATAGTATTGATTAAAAAAATTTATTGAATATTGCATATAGCATCTTTAAATAAATTATTTCAATAATGAATCTATGATTGCATATTTTTTTCTAAATTATATTATAATATTTCTGCAATGCGTAGAATAGCACTACGAGATCGCGGATTTTTTTTAACTTCTATTTGATTAGGTTTAATTTTTTTTATGATTTTTATTTTTTTATTTTTATATTTTTGCATTTTTTTATGAGTAATTGGAAAACCTTTAGGGAAAAAGGGATATTGACTATATTTTTTAAAAAAATTTTTTACAATTCTATTTTCGATGGAGTGAAAGCATATAATAACTAATCTTGATTTATTTGCTAATATTTTTATTGAAATTTTTAGTATTTTTTTTAGTTCTTGTATTTCATTATTAATATAAATTCGTATTGCTTGAAAGGTTCGGGTAGCAGGGTGTTTATGTTGATATTTTCTTGGTATTGATTTATTGATAATGTCTACTAAATCAAGTGTTCGAGTGATTGTTTTTTGTTTATTTCTTTCAATAATAGAAAAAGAAATTTTTTTTGCATATTTTTCTTCTCCGAAATTTTTTAAAACAAATTCTATTTTTTTTTGATTAGATTTTTTTAACCACAACCAAGCTGGTATTCCAGTTGAAGTATTCATACGCATGTCTAGTAGACCGTCTTTCATAAATGAAAAACCTCTATTAGCTGTATTTAGCTGTATTGATGAAACACCTAAATCTAATAAGATCCCGTTAATTTTATTATTACAATGTTTAATATATATATCTTTTATTCTTTCAGAAAAACTTCCATGTTTAATAAAAAATCTTGGATCATATATTTTTTTTCCTAATTTAACAGCTGACAGATCTTGATCTATAGCATATAATTTTCCAGATTTTCCTATATTTTTTAATATTTCTAATGAATGCCCCCCTGCTCCAAATGTTCCATCGACGTATATTCCAGTTCTTTTTATTTTTAAAGCTGTAATAGACTCTTTTAATAATACAGGTATATGTTTCATAGTTTATATTTCTTTGAGTAAATATTTATACATTCTCTATAATGTTATTTATTAAAAAATAAAAAATATTTTTCTAAATATTGAATAGAAAATGTATAAATGATGATATTAATTATATTAAGTTAAAAATTTTTATTTAATAAAAACATTTTTCTGAATATCATTATTGATAACTAATACAAAGAATCCCAGATCTAGAAGATTCGAGTATAACAAAAGATTTTTTTGCAATATTTAAAAAAGAATCGATTATATGATTTGTACTAGAAATTTGAATTATATATTGTTCTGAAGAACAATCGATAATAACACCTTGATAAATTTCTATTAATTGATTTATTTTATGAGTTTTTTTATAATCTTTGATTTGTATTTTTATCAATAAAATTTCTCTTTCAATATAATTTTTATTAGTTATTTCTACAACATAATGCACATCAATTAATTTTTGTAACTGTTTTTCTATTTGTTCAATAGTTTTTTTATTTCCAAAAGTTTGAATAGTTAATCGAGATATTTTATGATTTTCAGTAGGAGCTACAGACAGACTATCTATATTATACCCTCTTTGAGAAAAAAGACCTACAACTCTGGATAGAGCTCCTGATTCATTTTCTAATAAAATTGATAAAATTCGGCGCATAATTTATATTGATCCTATCTTTTTTAATAACATGTCATTCATACCGCCATTTTTAATTTGCATAGGGTAAATATGTTCGAGGGGATCTATGTATACATCTACAAATACTAATGATCCTGATTGAACTATTTTAATAGCTTTTGTTAATTTTGGAATTATTTCATTAGTTTTTTTAATTTTTAATCCGATATGTCCGTATGATTCAGAAAGTTTTTTAAAATCAGGTAGTGATTGCATGTATGAGTGAGAATGTCTTCCAGAATAAATTATGTCTTGCCATTGTTTTACCATTCCTAACGATTGATTATTTAGATTAATAATTAGTATTGCCAATCCATATTGTTTAGCTGTGGATAATTCTTGTATATTCATTTGGATACTGCCATCACCTGTAATACATATTACTAATTTGTTTAGAAATGCAATTTTTACACCTAAGGCAGCAGGTAGGCCAAATCCCATTGTCCCTAATCCTCCAGAATTAATCCATCGGCGTGGTTTTATAAAGGTATAATATAGAGCTGTAAACATTTGGTGTTGTCCAACATCTGATGTGACATATGCATTCCCTTGAGTTAATTTGTATAGTTTTTTAATAAAGTATTGAGGTTTAATTTTTTCTCCATAATTTTGTTGATTATTTTTTTTTATATTTCTCCAACTTTTAATTTTATCCCACCATTTTTTTAAATATATTGGAGATCTATTTATTTTATTTTTTTTAATTAAATTCAACATATAAGTTATTATTTCTTTTGCATCCCCGATAATAGGAATATCTGCAGTGATAGTCTTAGATATAGATGTTGGGTCAATATCAACATGAATAATAGTTGCTTTAGGGCAATATTTTTCTACATTATTGGTAGTTCTATCGTCAAATCTTACTCCAATAGCTAATATTACATCAGAATGATGCATAGCCATGTTAGCTTCATATGTACCGTGCATTCCTAACATAGATAAGTTTTGAGAATTATTTCCTGGAAAAGATCCTAAAGACATTAACGACATTGTAACTGGTATATTAAGTATTGTTGCTAATTTGTACAATTCTATATGACTATTGGAGCTAATTACACCTCCTCCAGCATAAATGATAGGTTTTTTAGAGGCAAGCAAAATATTTACGGAATCTTTTATATTTTTAGTATTAAGTTTTTGTTCAGATTTATAAGACTTTATATCAATTTTATCTGGAAAAACATAATATTTTTTTATTTTTTGATCAAGGATATTTTTAGGCAAGTCGATTACTATAGGCCCCGGTCGTCCTGTAGATGCTAAGAAATATGATTTTTTAAAAATAACTGGAATATCTTCAGATTTTTTAACTAAAAAACTATGTTTAACAATTGGTCTAGAAATACCTATCATATCGCATTCTTGAAATGCATCAAATCCAATTAACTCTACAGGAACTTGTCCTGAGATGACAATGATTGGTATAGAGTCCATATAAGCTGTTGCAATACCTGTAATTGCATTAGTTGCTCCAGGACCAGAAGTTACTAATACTACTCCTATTTTTCCAGTAGATCGTGCATACCCATCTGCCATATGAACTGCCGCTTGTTCGTGTCGAACTAGTATATGTTTTATTTTTTTATGTCCGATAGTGTAAATAGCATCATAGATATCTAATACAGCTCCTCCAGGATAACCGAATATTACATTTATTTTTAAATCTATTAATGATTGTATAACCATTTCAGCACCTGATAATAATGCCATTCTATTGTGATCCTTGTATTATAATTTAATTTTTTAAATAAATTTTAATGTTTAGTATATATTACTACATTTTATAAAGTTTAAATTTTATAAATACCCGCCTATTTAGGCGGATAATGATTTTTAGTTTAATCTTGAAGGTTATTTAATAAAATTAATTTTTTATATTTCGAAGTAAAGTATTTATTTCGGTTTTTTTTAACGTCCCTGAATCAACTTTTTTTACAATAACTGCGCAATAAAGATTCACATTATTTTTTTTAGATGGTAAAGTTCCAGAGACTACAACAGATCTAGAAGGAATTCGCCCGTAGAATATTTTTCCTGTTTCTCGATCAAAAATTTTTGTGCTTTTCCCAATATATACACCCATAGAAATGACTGAATTTTCTTCTACAATAATACCTTCAACGATTTCAGATCGGGCTCCAATAAAACAATTATCTTCTATAATTGTTGGATTGCTTTGTAGGGGTTCTAGAACACCTCCAATTCCAGCGCCGCCTGATATGTGAACATTACAGCCAATTTGTGCGCAGGAACCAATAGTTGCCCAAGTATCGATCATTGTATTTTTTCCAATGTAGGCCCCTACATTTATGAAACTAGGCATAATAATTACATTTTTGTCAATAAATGAACCAAATCTTACTACTGCTCCAGGTACAATTCGTACAGCATCCTTTAAAAATTGTAGTTCATTATAATTTTTATATTTTAAAGGTATTTTATCATAAAAAGAATTTTCCGATGTTTTAATAATTTTATTTTTATTAAAATATAAATAGAGTAAAACACATTTTTTTATCCACTGATTTGTAATCCATTGATTATTATTTTTTTCTGCAATTCTAATTTTTCCGGAATTTAATAATTTAATAGCTTTTAGTACATCTTCTTTCTCTTTTTTGATAGGTTGATAATTATTAATGTTTATTTTTTTTTGAAAAATTTCTTCTATTCTATTTTTGATTTTTATCATCGGAATTTAACCTATATTAATTGTGTAAATTTTGACCGTTAGAAAATAAATTTTATTTATTCAAATATATTGATAACAATAATAATTTTAATTTACGTAATAATGGTTATCCTAACGGAGTAAATGGGAATAAAAAATTTATAAGTATTTTTTGATGATATATTCTAATTATTAATAAAAATTTTTGGGATTTTTTCATTTTTTTGATGTGTGAGGAGTTCACAGCCTTTTTGGTTGACTAATACTGTGTGTTCATATTGAGCTGAACAACCTCCGTCTCGAGTCTTTACAGTCCAACCATCTTTCATGCATTCTACGTATTGAGATCGGGTATTTACCATAGGTTCTACTGTAAATATCATCCCAGCTTGCATTTTCAAGCAATCGTATTTATTATAGTAATGTAAGATATGCGGTGGTTCGTGAAAATTATTTCCTATTCCATGTCCGCAATATTCTTTTACTACGTGGAGTTTTTGACTTTCTACATACTTTTGTATTTTTTTTCCAATATTATTTATTTTTATTCCAGGTTTTATGCATTTTAATGCTTGGTATAAACTTTTTCTTGTAATTTTACATAATAGTTTTTTTTTGGTGTTTACTTTTCCTACAAAGAACATTTTCGATGCATCAGTATAGTAATTATTTTTTATTACAGCAACATCGATATTAACAATATCGCCTTTTTTTAATAAAATATTTTTATCTGGGATACCATGACATACTATATCATTGATGGAAATACAGATAGATTTAGGAAAACTTTTATATCCTAAACATGCCGGGACAGCTTTTTTTATTTTTGTAATATAATGGTGACAAATGTTATTAATATCTTGGGTAGAAATATCAGGATATATATGATTTTTGATCATAGTTAAGACATCGGCTGTAATTTTTCCGGATAAACGCATTTGTTGAATGTCGTATTTATTTTTTAAGATTTTTTTCATTTTAGTATATAATTTATAGTAATAGTTATTTTTTTATTAAATCTCTATTTAGAGATGGTTTATAATTTTCGAAGGGTTCAAAAAAATTTTTACTTTCTTTAGATATGAAAAACGATCTCAATAATATTATTATATTATGATATAATAATTAAAAATTAATAAGTGATAGATGGTTTATTGATTTTTTTAAAAATTAAATAATATTTTTTATTATAAGAAAAATAAGTTAAATAATATTATGATAACATATTTTTTTTTATTTTAATAATTAGAAAGGAAGGTAGTAATGGATATTGCATTAATGAAAAATATGATTAAAGCTGGAGCACATTTTGGACATCAAACTCGATACTGGAATCCAAAAATGAAACCGTTTATTTTTGGAATAAAAAATAAAGTTCATATTATTAATTTAGAAAAAACAATACCTTTATTACAATCAGCTATTAGATCTCTTCAAAAAACAATTAAATATAACGGAAAAATTCTTTTTGTAGGAACTAAGCGAGCAGCTAGTCCAGCGATAAAATCAGTTGCGTTATCCTGTAACCAATTTTATGTAAATCGTCGTTGGTTAGGTGGAATGTTAACAAACTGGAAAACTGTTAGACAGTCAATAAATAAATTAAAGGATTTAGAGAAACAATCTACTGATGGAACATTTGAAAAATTAACTAAAAAAGAAGTATTACTTCGAATACGATTATTAGATAAATTAGAAAATAGTTTAGGTGGAATTAAAAATATGGGTGGGTTACCAGATGCTATTTTTGTTGTAGATGCTTCACATGAACATATTGCGATACGGGAAGCAAATCATTTGGGTATCCCTGTTTTTGCTATTGTAGATACTAATTCTAGTCCGGAAGGAGTAAATTATGTAATACCTGGAAATGATGATGCTGTTCGATCTATTAATCTTTATTTTGGAATGATTTCTCATGCATTATTAACATGTTATCGAGAAAAAACTGAATCGTTTCTTTTAAAAAAGAGATTTCAAGAATCATAATTTTAAATTATTAAAATATGTATATTAAGTTAACTTTAGGTAATAAATATTATGGTAACTTCAATAAAACTTATTAAAGAATTACGAATGAAAACTGGGTCAGGTTTTTTAGAATGTAAAGTAGCGTTACAGAAGTCTAATGGAAACTTGGCTCATGCTATTGATTATTTAAGAACTGCTGGAGCGTGTTTAGCTGAAAGAAAAATATTACGTAAAACTAAATTTGGTCGAATATTTCTATACCAACAATCGAATCTAGGTGTTTTATTAGAATTAAATTCTGAAACTGATTTTGTTTCTAGTAACAAAGAGTTTGAGAATTTTGGACAAATGATTATTGATTTTGCTGGATCTAATAATTTATTTGATATAGAAAAATTAAATAATTTTTTTGAACAAAAAAAGATTTTATTAATTTCAAAATTTTCTGAAAATATTGTGATTCGTAGAATTCAATATTTAACAGGTAATATGATTACATCATACATGCATTTAGGAAAAATTGGAGTTATTTTGTCAGGAACTAATTCATTGAATTCTTGTAGTCAAAAAAAACATTTTAAATATGTAGCTATGCATATTGCCGCAACTAATCCTCGGTATTTATCTGAGACTGATATTCCTTCAGATATTATGATTCGAGAAAAAAATATTCAATCTCAAATCGCCGAAAAAACCGGAAAAAATCCTACTGTTTTACAGGCAATTATTCAAGGTCGAATGAATAAATTTATTAATGAAATTTCATTGATTCGTCAAAGTTTTATAAAAAATCCGAAGATAACAGTAGGTGAATATTTAAAAAAACATAGATTATCGATAAATTCATTTATACGTTTTCAGGTTAGTGAAAAGATATAATATTTTATAAATATGAATAATGTTAATATTTATATTCTATATGAATTTTTCGTTTTTTGATCTCAGCTAGTATAGAGATTTTTATTTATATGAACAAAACTGGTATATTTTTATGTATAAATCAAAAAAAAATAAATATAATAGAATTTTATTAAAAATTAGCGGTGAGTTTTTAAAAAGTTCAAACGAGAGTGGTATCAATTTTCTTTTTTTAAAAAATTTAATATCACAAATAAAACTATTAGTAAAATTGGGAATTCAAGTTGGTTTAGTTGTTGGTGGTGGTAATTTATTTCGTGGATCTGATTTAGAAAAGATAGGTATGCGACGAGCTGTCTCTGATCAGATTGGAATGTTATCTACTGTTATAAATGCATTATCGATTTATGAAATTATGAAAAGAATGAATTGTCAGTCTAGAATTTTTTCGTCAACTACTATAGGTGGGATTTGTGAAAAATATAGATTAGATGATGTGAATCAAGCATTAGAAAATAATTGCGTTGTTTTATTTTGTTTTGGTTTAGGAGTTCCTTTTTTTACTACGGATTCTTCTGCGTGTGTACATGGGATTGCTATAAAAGCAGATATTTTTTTAAAAGGAACTAAAGTAGACGGAGTTTATTCATCAGATCCGAATATTAATGAATCAGCTACGATATATCATCAATTAAAATATAAAGATTTAATTAATAAAGAATTAAATGTTATGGATTATACGTCGTTAATTTTAGCTAGTCAACATAAATTGCCAATTTTGGTATTTAACATGAGTAATCCGAAAATTTTATATGAAATTCTTTTAGAATCGCGCCAAGTTGGTACTTTAATTACGGAATAAATTGTCCGTTTTTATTATATTTATTTTGAAATGTATGATATGAGAGTAAAATATTATGATAAATATTTTAAAAGAGCGTGTTTATATTCAAATGAACAAATGTTTTCTTTTATTTCAAAAAGATTTAAATAAAGTACGTACTAATCAAATTTCTCCAGCTTTATTAGATTCGATTTATATAGATTACTATGGAGTGTCGACTGTTTTAAAAAAAATATCTAATATTATTGTAGAAAATAATACTACATTAAAAATTACTTTATTTGATATATCTCAAAAAAGTGCTGTTGAAAAAGCTATTAGAAATTCTAATCTTGGGTTAAACCCAGTTTCTCTTGATTCAGATATTCGTGTTCAAGTTCCGAATTTAACTGAAGATCGGAGAAAAGATTTAATTAAAATTATTTTTAATGATGCAGAAAATTCTCGTATCTCTGTTAGAAAAATAAGACGAGAAGCTAATGATCAGTTAAAAAAATTCCTCAAAATAGGTGATATAACTCAGGATATAGAGAAAGAAACAAAAAAAAACATTCAACAAAATACTAATTTTTTTATTAAAAAAATTAATGATCTTGTTAAATTAAAAGAAAAAGAGTTATTAACTATATAAGAATATTTTAGAATAGATTATTATTAATAATTTTTTTATATATATAATTCACAATGAAATTTTTTTTAATAAATATTAGTTTTTAATAAATACTGATTTTTTAAATACCTAATTAACGTAAAATTAAATTTTATTTTCTTATCTAATAGCTTATATTTAGGGAAATTTGGTATATACCGATGATGTTGAATAGTAAATTTATTACTTTTTAAAATAATTTTATTGATATATTTTTTTTTAAATTTTTTATTGTATAAGGAGGATAATTTTAAATGTATGTTATTTAAAAAATTTTTTTTTGTAAGTTTTTTATTTTTTTCTACTTTTGCCTCAGCCACTAATATAGATAATATGCATCGGATTTCAATACACGGAATTCAGAATATCCCTTCTCAAAAAATACTACAGATTTTAAATCATAGTTCTTTACGAAAAAATATACAGAATAACGCTGTAAAAAACATAAATTATTTATTTAATACGAAAAATTTTACTAATATACGTTTGGTAAAAAAAAATAATAAATTGATTGCTTTTTTAAAGGAATCCCCTTTTGTTGAAAAAATTAGTTTTAGTGGAAACCATTCTTTTTCAAATGAATATATAGATCAACTTTTACAGAAGTTTAATATTCAAGATAAAATTTTTCTTAATTTATATGATTTTAAAAATTTTTTATTTTTATTAAATAAAAAATATGAGAATAAAGGATATTTTAATGTAAAATATGATTTACAAAAAACTTTATTATCTAAAAATACTATAAATATAAAAATTATAATTTCTGAAAATTCTAGATCTTCAGTTGTAAAATTTAATATTTATGGAAATAAATATTTTTCTAAAAATAAATTATTGACGAGTTTATTTTACTGTAATA
The DNA here is from genome assembly GCF_900560745.1 of Buchnera aphidicola (Cinara strobi). Taxonomy (NCBI): domain Bacteria; kingdom Pseudomonadati; phylum Pseudomonadota; class Gammaproteobacteria; order Enterobacterales; family Erwiniaceae; genus Buchnera; species Buchnera aphidicola. Next base: position 178,846 of record NZ_LR025085.1, read on the forward strand.
GAAGTTTATTCTATAATAATTTTATACTGCAACCCTACGATGGTTTTAAATTTAAGAAGTTATTAATAGATTTAAGAAAATTTTATATTGATCATGGATATTTAGACTTTAAAATTAAGGAAATAAAAAAAATTTATTCAAAAGATAAAAAAAAAATCAATATATATATTAATATTCATGAAGGAGAGAAGTATTTTATAAAAAACCTTTTTATTTATAATAAAAATAAAAATTGTTTTAATAAAAATATTAATGAAGTGATAAAATCCTTTAAGGGATCTCCACTTAATAATCAGAATATTAGTACAATAAAAAATAAAATAGAAGATATTTTTTTAAAATTAGGGTTTCCAAATATATCTGTATCATTACATGTAGATGTTGATCGAAATAATAAGAAGGTTTTTCTTTATACCTTAATCACTTTAAAAAAACGATATTTTATTGATAAAATATCCTTTTCGGGAAATAAGTATTTATCTCAAAGATTATTAAAAAATATATTTAATCATAATTCTAGATGTTTTTTTGATAAACAATCTATTAAAGATGTATGTTACCATTTATTTGAAACAGATTTATTTCAATTTATTAAAGTACATATAACGAAAAAATTAGGAAGTATAAATGATGTAAATGTTAATTATGTTATTCAAGAAAATTCAAAAACTAAAAATGTTAATATGTCTACTAATTATGATCCAAATAGAGGTTTTTTATTAAAATTTATTTTTTTAGAAAAAAATATTTTTAAAAGTGGGAATGAATTTTATTTAGATATTTTAAAAAATTTTGTAGACACTAATATAAAGTTACATTTATTAAAACCGTTAGGATTATTTAAGAGATTTGTTTTAAAATCAGATGCTTTTTTAAATATTTTAAGGAATAGTAGTCATCTTCCTCATAATTTTGCTAATAAAGTTTTTGGTTGTTGTACTTCTCTTTATACTCCTACAATACGAAATAAAACTCTAGCTTTATCTTGTGGATATGAAAATATCAGGATTGTAAATATTATTCCCCATGTTTCGTTATTTCGATATTTATCTTCATTATCAAAAAATCCTTTTTCAAGACGTATAAAAAATAATTTTTTTATTAATGATTTTTTCATTAAATATATATTTGATTTTAATAATATCATTGAAAAAGGTTTCTATAAAAAAGGAATGCATATGAAACTTATAGGAAAGTTCATGTTGCCATTTTCTGATAATTTTTATCATAAAATTTTTTTTAATTTAGATCAATATGTTCCTATAAGAAGTATTTTTAATGCAATTTTTCATAATCATTTAGAAGTTGGAACCGGTTTTTCTTCAGGATTTCGCCTTTTTCCATTGTATGAAAATTACAAATTTTTTAATAGTTCATTAAAGAGTGGTTTCAAAGATAATTTTATAGGACCTGTAGCAATTTATTATAAATTTATTCCTTATATAAATTCAAATAAAAATAGGACATCTATTTTAAAATTTTATCCTTCTACTGATTTTATTGGTGGAAATATGATGATTCATGCAAATATGGAGTTATTATTCCCTACTTTTAAATTATTTAAAAGGCTTTTTCGTTTTTTTCAGGCCGGTTGTTTTTTAGATGCTATAAATATTTGGGATACTCAATGGAAAAATAGTATTTCATTATTTTCACTTCATGAAACAGAAAATTTTAACAATCCTAGCAATACTTACATATCTACTGGTATATTTATACGTTGGCTTTCTTTTTTAGGGCCTATCACATTTGTATTTTCGAACCCCTTGCTTCCTAAAGATATTCCTAATCGATTTATAAATAAATTTGATGTGAATTTTACTTAAGAGTTTTTATAATTTACTGTTTTTTAAAAAATACTTTTTATCCATCAAATAGATTTAGAGACTTCATAATGATAAATTTAATAAATAAAAACAATATTTTTAATATCAGTGATATTTTAAAGATTTTGCCGCATCGTTTTCCCTTTATTTTAATTGATAAAATATTGGATTATAAAAAAAAAATTTATATAAAAGCTTTAAAAAATATTACTGCAAATGATTTTTTTTTTATGGGCCATTTTCCAAAAAATTTTATTTTCCCTGGTATATTAATGGTAGAATCAATTGCACAAGTAAGCAGTTTATTGCTTTTATTTCATGAAAAAAATCAGTTTTTAAAGAAAAAAAAGCTTTCATTATCAAGTATAAAAAATACTCGTTTTATACATCCAGTATATCCTGGGGATCAAATGTTAATAGAGGTTTTTTTAAAAAAGAAATTGTTTAATTTTTATTTTTTTGATGGTTCTATTATAGTAGATAATATTGTTATTTGTAAATCAACAATTTCTTTATCATTTTTTTAATTTTTTTAGGTAATTTATATTTCATATATTGTTTTTTAAAAAAAATATGATTGAGTAGATTTTTAAAAATAAAATAAATTGTTATTTTTATATAGTATTTTTTTATTTACGATTACATATTTTTAATTTTTTATAATATTTTATATTATCATTTTAGGTTATATATACGTATGAATAGTTTTGTACATATACGATCGCATAGCGATTTTTCTATGATTGATGGGTTAGTGAAACCTGAAAAGCTAATAGAATGTGCTAAAAAAATGAATATGATGTCATTAGGTATGACTGATGTAAATAATTTACATGGTGTTATTAAATTTTATTCTTCTGCTTGTAGATTAGGGATTAAACCGATAATTGGAATAGATGTTCTTGTATCATCACAGATAATTGATAATTTTAATCATAACTTAACATTATTAGCTTTAGATAATAAAGGTTATAACAATATAATAGAGTTATTGTCTGAATCGTATCAATCAGGGTATGATGATCGCGGTTTAGTAATAAAAATGAATCATTTATTGTGTTTTAAGAAGGGTTTATTGATTTTATCTGGAGGAATGTCTGGTGATATCGGTAAATGTATTTTTGACAATGATATAGATTCATTAAATCGCTGTATTGTTTTTTATAAAAAATATTTTCCTAATAAATTTTATTTAGAAATTTCTAGATTAGAAAAGCCTTATGAAGAAGAATATATTAGATATATTAAGTATATTTCTAGTATTCATTCTATACCAGTTGTTGCTACTAATGAGGTTTTATTTTTAAAATCGGATGATTTCAATGTGCATAAAATTAAAGTAGCTGTTTATAAAAAACAAACTATCATGGATAAAAAATTTATATATCCATATACTAAGAATCAATTTTTTAAAAGTCAACAAGATATGATCAGAATATTTAGTGATTTTCCTGAATCAATTATTAATGGTCTTGAGTTAGTTAAGAGATGTAATGTTATTATTCCTTCTGGTTCTTATTTTTTACCAATATTTCCTACAGGGTCATTGGACCCATATAATTTTTTTGTTCAGAAATCTATAAAAGGTTTAAAAATACGTTTGCGAGATATATTTCCTGATAAAAAAAAAAGAAATAAAATAAAAAAAATATATTTTTCTAGACTTAGATATGAATTATTGATTATAAAAAAAATGGGTTTTGTTAGTTACTTTCTTATTGTAATGGAATTTATTCAATGGGCGAAAATTAATGATATACCAGTAGGACCTGGAAGGGGATCCGGATCTGGATCTTTAGTTGCATTTTCACTTAATATTACTGAAATTGATCCTTTACAATTTGATTTATTATTTGAAAGATTTTTAAATCCTGATCGTGTTTCTTTACCAGATTTTGATATTGATTTTTGTATGGATAAAAGAGATTTAGTAATTGATCATGTTTCTAGAAAATATGGTAAAAAATCTGTTGCTCAAATAGTAACATTTGGAACTATGGCTGCAAAGGCTGTAATACGCGATGTTGGACGTGTTCTTGGTTATCCTTATGGTTTAATAAATAAAATTTCTAAATTAGTTCCTTTGGATTCAAAAATGAATTTAAAAAAAGCATTTTCTATACAAAAAGAATTAATAGATTTATATCATCATAACCATGATATAAAAAAATTAATTGATATTGCTAAAAAACTGGAAGGTGTAACACGTAATATTGGGAAACATGCAGGGGGAGTAGTTATTGCTCCTACTAAATTATCTGATTTTGTTCCAATTATCTGTGATTCTTTTGGTTCTAATCAAATAACACAATTTGATAAAAATGATATTGAGTATGTTGGATTAGTAAAATTTGATTTTTTAGGCTTAAAGACTTTAACAATGATTGATTCAACTATTAAGATGATTAACAAGACAAATAGGTTTTATAAAAAAAAAGAATTATGTCTTAACAAAATTAATCTTAGTGATAAAAAAAGTTTTTTATTACTAAATAAATCTGAAACTACATCTATTTTTCAGTTAGAATCTATTGGTATGAGAAGTTTAATTAAACGATTAAAACCAGACTCATTTGAAGACATTATTGCATTAGTAGCGTTATATCGACCAGGCCCGTTGCAATCAGGAATGGTCGATAACTTTATTAATCGTAAGCATGGATATGAAGTTATTTCCTACCCAGATTCTAAATGGCAACATAAATTATTAAAACCAATTTTAAAATCAACATATGGAATTGTTGTATATCAAGAGCAAGTTATGAAAATTGCTCAAACTTTATCTAATTTTTCACCTAGTGAAGCAGATATTTTAAGAAGAGCTATGGCAAAAAAAAATCCTAAAGAAATGGCTCAACAAAGAAAACTATTTCAATTAGGAGCAGTTAATAATTTCATTTGCCCTAATTTATCAAAAAAAATATTTGATTTATTAGAGAAATTTTCTGCATACGGGTTTAATAAATCCCATTCGACTACTTACGCTTTATTAGCGTATCAAACGTTGTGGTTAAAAGCAAATTATGCTCCTGAGTTTATGGCATCAGCTATGACTTTAGATATGACAAATACTAATAAAATTGTTAACTTAATTTATGATTCTCGTCGTATGAAATTAAAGATTATTCCTCCTAATATTAATATTAGTTATTATTCATTTTCTGTTAATTCAAAAAGAGAAATAATTTATGGATTAGGAGCGATTAAAGGATTAGGGAAAGCATCTATTGATATTATCATTTCGGAAAGAAGAAATAATAGTGCACCTTTTACTAGTTTTTTAGATCTTTGTGTTCGATTATGTTCAAAAAAAATAACACGACATATTTTTGAAATATTAGTTATGTCAGGAACATGTGATTGCTTTAAAGTATGTAGGATAAAGTTGTTTCAGAATATTGAATACTTTATGAAAGTAGCTAAACAAAAAATTATAGAAAAAGAATCACAACAAAATGATTTATTTCAATTTAATGATTTTTTATCATCCGAATATTTAATACTAAATAATAATACAAGTAATTTTGATAATTTAAAATTTTATCATTTATTTTTAAAAACTTTAAAATGGGAAAAAGAAACGTTAGGATTATATTTAACTGGACATCCGATTAAAAATTTTTTAAATGAAATTTCTTATTATACTAATGGAGTAACATTGAATCAGTGTGTTTTAAAGAATCAGACTTGTAGTATAGTATTAGCTGGAATGGTATTTGCGATAAAAATAGCTTTTACAAAGAAAAGAAAGAAATTTTATATTATTACTTTAGATGATTCATATAGTCGATTAGATGTATTTTTTTTCACTAATACTCATAGTAAAATAGATTTTTTATTTAATCAAGATAATATGATTGTAGTGTTGCAAGGGAAAATATCGTTTGATTCTTTTACTTATCGGTCTAGAGTATTAGTGAATAAAATATATAATCTTGAAAAAATTAGATCTAAAAAAGTTCGTAGAATTAAAATTTTTATTAAAAATCAATATTTTCAGAATTATAACATATTTGATTTATTGAATAATTACCTACAGAATAGAGTAAAAAAGGGAGATGTAGTTGTTTGTTTTCTTGCTCGTAAAAAAAAATATATGAACCATAAATTATTTAACTCCATATATACTATATATCCCGATAATAATTTTTTAAATTATTTAAAAATTTTTTCAAAAAAAATAATAATAAAATTAAATTTTTTTAAATAATCTTTTAATTTATAGATTTTTTTTAAATAATTCTAAATGAGAAGATATATTTTGTAAGAAATATCTTGATTATTATTTTTAATAACTAATTTATTTTTTTTATGATAAAAGAAATAATTTGATTTATTGGGACTTGTATTTTAGAATTATTTTTTCTTGAATAAAATTCAATTATTTTAGATGTAATATTATTATTGCTAATAATAATTCCATAAGGAATTCCTATAAGGTTCATATCAGCGAACATTTTTCCTATATTTTCCTTACGATCATCAAATAAAACGTCAATATTTTTATTTATTAGCTTTATATATATTGATTTTGCTACTTCTTTTACTTTTTTATTTTTATGCATATTAATAGGGATAATAAAAATCGTAAATGGAGAAATACATTTAGGCCATAAAATACCATTATGATCATGATTTTGTTCAATTATAGAAGCTATAATTCTGTTTATTCCGATTCCATAACAACCCATATATAATAATTTTTTATTATTTTTCTTATCCTGAAGAGAAAAATTAATATATTTGGAGTATTTTTTACCAATTTGAAAAATATGACCAATTTCAATACTATTTTTTGTTGTTAGCTGTTCTTCTTTTGTTTTATAATAAAAAATTTTTTTAATATTCTGAATAGTTATTATTTTATTAAAAAAAAATTTTTTATTCCATATAATTGGAATAAAATTTTTCTTTTTTATTTTTTTTTTTATAACAAAATATGACATATCGATAATTCTAGAATCTGCAATAATAAATATTTTTTTATTAATATAAAAATTTTTATTCGCATCTTCTTTATAGAAGTCATCTATTTTTTTATCTTTAATAAAATTAACAGGATATGAAAGAACGGGAATATTATTTAAATCTTTTATACTGAAAGTTTCATATTCCCGTATTAATAAAACAGCACACTTATACTGATTTTGATCACTTTTTGTTTGTAGAAAGTAAAATTTAATTTTATTAGATTTTTTGTTAAACTTATCTAAATGTACTGCGTGATGTGATTGATTAGAAAAAACTATTTTATCTTCTCCTGTATTAGATATTGCATGAAATTCATGTGAAACAGACCCCCCCATGATTTTTGAATCAGCTATAACAACTTTAAAATTTAAGTGAAATTTTTTAAATATTTTTATATAAATTTGTTTCATATTTTCATATGTTTTTTTTAATGATTTTTTATTCATATGAAAAGAATATGCATCTTTCATAATGAATTCTATCGATCGAATGACACCAAATCTAGGTCTTATTTCATCTCTAAATTTTTTTTGTATTTGATAAAATACAATTGGTAATTGTTTGTATGAATAGATTTCTTGACTAAAGATATGATTTATTGCTTCTTCATTTGTTGGATTTAATACATATTCTTGTTTTTTTCGGTTTAGAAAGTGTATTAACTCTTCCCCGTATAGTTTGTTTCGCCCGCTTTGACTCCATAAACTAATAGGATGTATTATAGGTATACAAATTTCGTGGTATCCATTTTTGTCCATAATATTAGAAATAATGTTTATAACTTTTTTAATTACCCTGTAGCCAGTCGGAAGCCAGGTATATATTCCAGAAGATAACATGCGAATCATTCCTGCTCGTAACATTAGTTGATGACTAATAGCTTCAGTATTGATAGGTTTTTCTTTTATGGTAGAAAGTAAATATTTAGTAGTATACATTTCAACTCCTTTAATATACAAAATAAATGTAATTAAAAAATTTTATGATTTTTATTTATTATAAATAAATTTTTCTTAATTATTTTAATTAAATGTAATATTTTGTATGTGAGTACATATAATATATATTTTGGATATAATAATAATTATTATATATTAATATTTTTAATATTAGAGTATTTAATTTATAATTATTAGTAAGTATCATAATACATGATCAATAAGTATAATAAAAAATATTTATAAGATAGAATTATTATATCTTGAAGAAATTAAATTTAAATAAAAATAATGAATATATGATTCATATAAGATTCATTTTTATAAATATTTTTTAATTTAATTAATAGAATTAGTAATTTTTTTCTAAAAAAAATTGAATTAATATTAAATAATTTTTAAGTAAGGTATAATTTGATGAGCAACAATTCATATGAAGATAAAACAGAAGAACCCACTCCTCATAAAATTAAAAAATTTAAAGATAGCGGAGAAACACGATGTTTATATGATTTAAATTCATTTTTTATATTACTATTTTTTTTTTTATTTTTTTATATAAATAAAAAATTTGTTTTTTTATATTTTATAAATTTATTTATATCTAGTTTAACGTTTAATTCAACTATAGCAAATATTGAAGAATTAACTTTTATGATTTTATTTAAGAACATAAAAATTTTTATTTTCTTTTTTTCAATATTTTTTTTTGGAATATTATCCATATTGGTTTTTTTGCCAACTTTTATTTATGGAAAAACTATTAGGATTAGATTTTTAGGAATTAGACTAATTTTTTTAAATTTTTTAAGTCATATTAAAAAAAAGAATTTTTTTAGTTCATTTCTTGAAAGTGTATTTATTTTTTTTAAAATTTTTTTTATTTCCATGGTTATTTTTTATTTCTTACATAAAAATTATATTTTATTATATAGGTTATCTAGATTTTCATTATTTTTTAGTTTATTTTTTTGTATTAATTTTATTTTTAAATATATTTTTATTTTAATAGGTTCTATTTTAGTAATAGCAATTATAAATACATTAATGCAGTATATACAATATTTGCGAAATATTCGTATGACTATTCAAGAAGTAAAAGAAGAGTATAAAGAATTAGAAGGTAATCCATTAGTTAAACAAAGAATTGGATTATTAAAACAAAAAACAATAAAAAATTTTATTGTACCTGAATTAGTACAATCAGATATAATTATTTTTAATTCAGTCGATTGCTGCGCTGTAGCTATAAAATATAATACAAAAACTATATCTTTTCCTAAGGTAGTGTCTAAAGGTTTAGGGAATTTTGCATTAAGAATTATAAAAATTGCAAAAAAAAATAATATTCCTATTTTTTTTTCAAAGTCTTTAGCTGTATTTTTATACTATCATACATTTCCTAGAAATGATATACCGGATAATATTCATAAATCTATTGTTTATATTTTGTCACAGGCTAAAAAATAAAATATTAAAAATTATTTTTTTTATTTATATATAAATTATATTGTATTTTTCATAATTAATACACCCTTCTTTAGGAGAATAAGTCATTGATAGAAAATATTTTTTTTTTATTACGATTTTTTAAAAAGATTAATGCTAATACTTGGTATTTCTTATCTGTTCCATTGTTAATTTTGATGATTTTAATTTTACTTATTTTGCCGCTACCTACTTTTATTTTAGATGTATTCTTTATATTTAATATTGTTACTTCGATTATTATTTTAATTGTTTCCATGTTTCTTAAAAAAAATTTAGATTTTTCTTCTTTTCCTGCTGTTTTATTATTTTCGACATTGTTACGATTATCTTTGAATATTGCTTCTACTCGTATAATTTTATTAAATGGACATACAGGTTCTTTTTCTGCAGGGCGAGTTATAGAATCATTTGGTTTTTTTTTAATTAAAGGAAACTTTTTTATCGGTTTCATTATTTTTTGTATTTTAATTATTATAAATTTTTTAGTTATAACTAAAGGTTCTGGGAGAATTGCGGAAGTTAGCGCTCGATTTATTTTGGATGCGTTACCAGGGAAACAGATGGCAATTGATGCAGATTTAAACGCAGGAATTATTTCTGAAAAAGAAGCTACAAGAAGACGAATTAATGTTCACCGAGAAGCGGATTTTTATGGATCTATGGATGGAGCGAGTAAATTTGTAAGAGGTGATGCTATCGCTGGAATTATAATAATGACTATAAATATTATAGGAGGCTTTGTTATAGGAATGTTGCAGCATGGGATGTCTTTTTCTGAGGCGATTAAAACATACGGTGCTTTAACTATTGGTGATGGATTAGTAGCTCAAATCCCTTCATTGATGATATCCATTGCTTCTGGTGTTATTTTAACTCAAACTAGTTCTGATAAAAATAATATTAGTGGGGAAATAGTTAATCAGATTTTTAATAATTATCAAGTAATTTTTTCCAGCGGTATTATTTTTTTTATTTTTGGTGTAATTCCAGGAATGCCGAACTTTATTTTTTTATTTTTTTCAGTTATTTTATTTATTTTATCCGGGTATTTATACAAACGTGATTTTATAAATAAACTTTCTAATTCAATGGTATATATAGAAGAAAAGAAATTATCTAATTTCTCATGGAATGATATTCACTTTGAATATTTATCTACTTTAGAGTTAAGTCCTGTTTTCTTAAAATCGATGTATCAAGATAAACATAGTTATTTATTAAAAAATTTATATATTTTAAGAAAAGATATTTCTCAAGATTTTGGATTTTTAATTTCTAAAATTCATATTACTTATAACCCTGAATTAAAGAATGGACAATATAGATTTTTAATAAAGGGCGTTGAATTAGGATCTGGAGATATTTTTTTAGATAAGATATTAGTTTTAGGTAATCAACAAACATTTATTAAAATTACTGGAATTAAAGTAATAGAACCATTTTTTTGCTCTGAGGCTTTTTGGATAGATGAAGATATTAAAGAAAAAGTTATAAAAAAAAAACTTACAATAATAAATTCAAGTTCAATTATTATTGCTCATGTTAATAACATTATTAGAAATCGCTTATTTGAATTATTTGGATTTCAAGAAACACAGCAATTATTAGAGCGTGTTTCTCAAAGTTTTCCAAAATTAGTTGATTATTTAATACCAAATATTATTTCTTTAACTACGTTGCAAATGGTATTACAAAACTTATTAAAAGATGGTATTCCTATTAAAGATATTAGAACAATTTTAGAAACTTTAATAAAGCATGGTAATAGTTTTAAGGATAATATTGATCAATTAACGTCTATCACTCGAATGGAATTAAAGGATTTTATTACACAAAAATTTTTTTTGAAAAACAAACATATTTATGCCATTGGATTAAGTTCTAAAATAGAATCAATTTTGTTAAAATTAGTTAGTGATAAAGATAATCAATTAGAACCGATTTTTTCTGAAAAATTAATTGAACAAACTAAAAAAACTATTTTACTTCAAGAAAAAGATAATCTTCCATTAGTATTAGTAACTCACCCTCAATTACGTATTTTATTGTCTAAATTATTTTCGAAAAGTATTTCTAACTTAACCGTATTATCTTTTTTAGAGATTTCTGAAGATTGTGTAATTAAAATAACGTATTTTGTTGGTATGAATTTAGATTCATAATTTATATATAGAAAAATTATATTAAAATTTACATTTTTTTTACTGTTTTTATCCCTAGTAAATATAGTCCTTTTTTAATTACTTTTGCAGTTAAAGAAGATAATTTCATTCTACTTGCTTTGATGTGTTTTTCTTTTGCGGATAGTATAGAACAATTTTCATAAAATTTTGAAAATTTTTCAGCTAGGTCGTATAAGTAATTACACATCAAGTGCGGTGTTCCATATTTTTCTAGCATTAGTAGAGTTTTTTCAAATTGAAGAATAGAAAAAGTTAATTTTCGTTCGTAATTCGTAAAAATTTTTATTTTATTTTTGTTGCACAGATATTTTAATTTACCTTTATTCATAATTGATTGAATCCTAGTATAGGCATATAAAATATAAAGAGCAGTGTTTCCTTCTAGAGACAACATCTGATCCCAATTAAAAATATAATTTAAGGTTCTATTTTTTGATAAATCAAAATATTTAATAGATCCTATTCCTATACGTTCTGAAATTTTATTTATATCTTTATTAGATATAATGTTATTTTTTTTTATTATTATTTTTTTTGCTCTGGAAATACTTTCATTTAACAGATCCATTAATTGAATAGTTATTCCGTTACGTGTTTTAAAGGGTTTTTTATTTTTATCGAGTATCATTCCAAAGGAATGATGTTCTAGTATTGTTTTTTTAGGTATATAATTTGCTTGTTTTGCTATATCCCATACTTGTAAAAGATGTTGTTTTTGCCTACTATCAATATAATAAATTATTCGATCAGCATGAAGGGTTTCGCAACGGTATTTTAGACATGCAAGATCTGTTGTTGTATATAAAAACGCTCCATCTTTTTTTTTTATAATCACTCCCATTTTTTTTCCTAATCGATTTGTAAATTTTTTTAAATATACTAACGTGCATTTATTATATTTAATTGCAATTTTTTTTTTTTTTAAATCAGATATTATTTCAGGTATCATAAAATGATAATAACTTTCCCCGCGAATATCTTTATCAGTTAGAGAAACATTTAATTTTTTATATATTAATTTGTTTTTTTTTATAGTTGATTGAACTAATATATTCCATATTTTTAAACACTTTTTATTTTTCTTTTGAAGTTTAACTATGTTTTTTTTTACTTGACTGGCAAAAAATGGATCTTTTTTATAATTTAAATAGGCATCATGATATGTAATATCATTACTTTGATTAATAGAAGGTTTTTTAAGTTGAAATTGTGTAATCAGCATACCAAACGGAGTTCCCCAATCACCAATATGATTTTGCTTTATAACATTATGACCTAAAAACTCCATTACTCGAGCAGTTACATCCCCTAGAATGGTTGATCGTAGGTGACCTATATGCATATTTTTTGCTATATTAGGGGAAGAATAATCAATAACTATAGTTTTCTTTTTTTTTTTTGAAATATTCAAATTCTTTGAAATAAACATTTTGTTTACATGTTTACATAACCAACTAGATCTTAGGGTAATATTAATAAAACCATTTTTAGAAACTGATATTTTTTTATAAATATTAGATTTTTCCATATCACAGGAGATTTTTTTTGCTAATTCATACAAAGAACCCGGCATTGTATTTTTCAATTTGATAATACCATTTATTTGATAATCGATATCGTTACTTTTTATATTTTTTTTAATTAAAGGATCAAAATTTTTTTTTAATCCATTTTTTATGCAGATTTGTTGTATTTTTTTTTTTAAATATTTTTGTATGTTCATAGATGTACCTGTATTGAGAAATTTACTATATTTTTAGATAATTGTTCTAATCTCTTAATATTATTTTTATTAATACTTTTAAATTTTATTATATAATGACTAGGTAATGTTGTAAATGCTGTACATTTTTATGTTTTTTATAAATATAATTCTTATTAATTAAATTAAAAATATGTTGACTTTTTTCAAAAAAGGAATAAGATAGATCTTGTAATAAAAATGTTCTTTAAAAAAATATTTCAGAAAGTTTATGTGGGCACATGAAAATTAAATGTTCAGATAAAAATTATTCATGATTAATTTTATTGAAAAATAAAATTACTTGTGTAATAAAAAAGTTATACTTAAATGAAGAGTTTGATCATGGCTCAGATTGAACGCTGGCGGCAAGCCTAACACATGCAAGTCGTGCGGCATCGCAAAAATATTTATATTTTTGGCGGCGAGCGGCGAACGGGTGAGTAATATCTGGGGATCTACCTAAATGAGGGGGACAACCATTGGAAACGGTGGCTAATACCGCATAATGTTGAAAAACTAAAGCAGGGGATTTATAAGAATTTTTAATAGACCTTGTGCATTTAGATGAACCCAGACGAGATTAGCTTGATGGTGAGGTAATGGCTCACCATGGCAACGATCTCTAGCTGGTCTGAGAGGATGGCCAGCCACACTGGAACTGAGACACGGTCCAGACTCCTACGGGAGGCAGCAGTGGGGAATATTGCACAATGGGCGAAAGCCTGATGCAGCTATGCCGCGTGTATGAAGAAGGCCTTCGGGTTGTAAAGTACTTTCGTCAGGGAAGAAAGTGATAATGCTAATATCATTATTAATTGACGTTACCTGAAAAAGAAGCACCGGCTAACTCCGTGCCAGCAGCCGCGGTAATACGGAGGGTGCAAGCGTTAATCAGAATTACTGGGCGTAAAGAGCGCGTAGGTGGTTATTTAAGTCAGATGTGAAATCCCTGGGCTTAACCTAGGAACTGCATTTGAAACTGGATAACTAGAGTTTCGTAGAGGGAGGTAGAATTCTAGGTGTAGCGGTGAAATGCGTAGATATCTGGAGGAATACCTGTGGCGAAAGCGACCTCCTGGACGAAAACTGACACTGAGGTGCGAAAGCATGGGGAGCAAACAGGATTAGATACCCTGGTAGTCCATGCTGTAAACGATGTCGACTTGGAGGTTGTATCCATAGAGAAATGGCTTCCGAAGCTAACGCATTAAGTCGACCGCCTGGGGAGTACGGTCGCAAGGCTAAAACTCAAATGAATTGACGGGGGCCCGCACAAGCGGTGGAGCATGTGGTTTAATTCGATGCAACGCGAAGAACCTTACCTGGTCTTGACATCCATAGAATTCTGTAGAAATATAGAAGTGCCTTCGGGAGCTATGAGACAGGTGCTGCATGGCTGTCGTCAGCTCGTGTTGTGAAATGTTGGGTTAAGTCCCGCAACGAGCGCAACCCTTATCTTTTGTTACCAGCGGTTTGGCCGGGGACTCAAGGGAGACTGCCGGTTATAAACCGGAGGAAGGTGGGGACGACGTCAAGTCATCATGGCCCTTACGACCAGGGCTACACACGTGCTACAATGGTGCATACAAAGAGAAGCAGCTCTGCAAAGATAAGCAAACCTCATAAAGTGTATCGTAGTCCGGACTGGAGTCTGCAACTCGACTCCACGAAGTCGGAATCGCTAGTAATCGTGGATCAGAATGCCACGGTGAATACGTTCCCGGGCCTTGTACACACCGCCCGTCACACCATGGGAGTGAGTTGCAAAAGAAGCAGATAGTTTAACCAATTTTTTGGAGGACGTCTACCACTTTGTGGTTCATAACTGGGGTGAAGTCGTAACAAGGTAACCGTAGGGGAACCTGCGGTTGGATCACCTCCTTAAAATATTTAGCATTTAATTGGAGTGTGCCCATATAAACTTTTTGTTATATCAATAAAACAGGCTTGTAGCTCAGCCGGTTAGAGCACACCCCTGATAAGGGTGAGGTCGGTGGTTCAAGTCCACTCAGGCCTATATTATTCTTTCCTTTTAGTAAAAAAAGAAAAGGGGGGCTATAGCTCAGCTGGGAGAGCGCCTGCTTTGCACGCAGGAGGTCAGCGGTTCAATCCCGCTTAGCTCCAAAATTTATTAAAAAATTTTTTATTTTTTTTATTTATTTTTATTAATAAATTATAAAGAGTTTAATATGTATGCTTTTTATAAATTATATTTTTATTATATCCTTTCTATTTAGTTTATTTTCTTAAATTTAAAGTAATTCGTTAAATCAGAAAATATTCATGTCTAATTTTTTCAGAATATATGAATAATTTTATTTTATTCTATTCTAATATTTTTTAATTATTAAAATACTATCCTAAATATGATAAATAAATTTAATAATAGACAAGTTGTTTTAGATATAGAAACAACTGGAATGAATAAATATGGTTGTATATACTTAAATCATAAAATTATAGAAATCGGAATTATCGAAATTATTGATAGAAAATATACAGGGAAGTATTTACACTATTATTTAAATCCTGAAAGAAGAATTGAACCTGAAGCTTATAAAGTACATGGGATTTCTGAAAATTTTTTATTAGACAAACCATTTTTTTCAGATATTTATGTAAATATTATTAATTTTATTAAAAACTCTAATATTATTGTTCATAATGCTGTTTTTGATATCAGTTTTTTAAATTATGAATTTAGTTTATTAAAAAACCGAATTAAAAAAATAAAAGAATTTTCTACTATTACAGATACTTTGTTACTTGCTAGAAAATTATTTCCTGGAAAAAAAAATAGTTTAGATGCATTATGTAATAGATATAAAATTATTAATGTCAATAGAAATGTACACAGTGCATTGTTAGATGCTAAAATATTAATGAAAATATATTTATATATGACGAGTAAGCAAAAAAAAATAAAATTTAACGTTAAAAATAATTCTTTTTTACAATTAGATAAAAAAAAAATTACTACACCCGAAAATTCTTTTAAAATTCTTTACTCTTCACTTCAAGAAAATATAAAACATAAAAAATATATGGATATGATAAAAAAAAAAATTTTTTAGAAATTTTTATATTGATTTTTTATTTTTAAGGGATATAATAAATATTATAATTTATAAAATGGTGTGGTAGTTCAGTTGGTTAGAATATCGGCCTGTCACGCCGGGGGTCGCGGGTTCGAGTCCCGTCCACACCGTAAATATTTTTATATTTTTATTTATATTTTTATATATATAAATTTATATATTTTTAGTAATATTGGTATTTTTTATAAATTAATTTATATTTTACAAATCAAAAAATCATTTTTATAAAATTTATTTTTATAAATATAATTTGGAATTATGAGAATGAATCAAAATAATATTTTTAACGATTCTGGATGTGATAAAGAAAAAAATTTTTCTAAAGATTCTAATGAATCCTCGTTAAACAAATTATCCAAAAAAGAAATTAAATTATTAGATTTTCAGTCAGAATTAAAAAAAAAGTCTGAAAAATATACAAGCAAAATTAAAAAAATAAAAACTAGATTAAGCAAAAAAATTTTTAATACATATAATTTTTTTTTAGAAAAATATTTTTCATCTATTTTGCCGGTCATTGATAGTATTGATGCATCGATAAGTTTGCTTGATCGATCTCATAGTAATCTTGAAGAAATTTATTCTGAATTAAAAGATATACAGAAAAAATTTTTATCTGTTTTTGATCAATTTAATGTTGTAGCTATTAACTCTGTTAATATTCCATTTGATCCATTAATACATCAAGCTATTTCTATTGATTTTTCTAGAAAATATGAAAACAATTTTGTTGCATGTATTATACAAAAAGGTTATTCATTAAATAATCGATTATTAAGACCAGCTCTAGTATCTGTTTCTCAAATCAAATAAAAATAAATTTTACTAAATTTATTAATCCTTAAAATAAAAAATTATATATTAAGATATTTTTAAATCTTAATATAAGGAAGAATTTTGAAAAACTTTAAAAAAAAAAAAATAATATAAAAAAATATTTTATCAATAGAAAAGCAAAATATAATTTTTATATAAAAAAAACGATAGTTTCTGGTATTTCTTTAAAAGGATGGGAAGTAAAATCAATTCGAGCAGGTAAAGTTCAAATAACAGAAAGTTATGTTGTTATAAAAAAAAATGAAGCTTATTTATTCGGAGTTTTTTTTCAGCCGTTAATAACAACATCAGATGTTTTTTTGTGTAATCCGAGTAGAATTAGAAAATTGTTATTAAAAAAAAAAGAAATTAATAATTTAAATATTTATACTCAAAAAAAAGGATATACTTTAATTCCTATTAAATTGTTTTGGTTAAAATCTTGGTGCAAAATTCAAATTGGGGTAGTAAAAGGAAAATCTTTAAGAGATAAAAGATTAGATAAAAAAAATGATTCTTGGAAAAAAGAAAAAAATACGATATTTAAACGTTTATCTTTAAAAAAGATTAATTAATTTAATTTATTAAAGAGTTTTAATTAAAATGACATTTAATGATCGTTATTGGATGAAGCATGCATTTCGTAAGGCTTTATTTGGAAAAAAAAATGGAGAAATTCCTATAGGATCAGTTTTAGTAAAAGATAACAATCTTATTTGTTCATCTCATAATTCTTGTCTTTCTTTATTAGATTCTAGTGCTCATGCTGAAATGTTAGTTATTAGAGAGGCTGGTAAGAAACTAAAAAATTACCGATTAAATAATACTAGCTTATATGTAACTCATGAGCCATGTTTTATGTGTTCGGCTGCAATTATAAATTCTAGAATTTATAGAGTTGTGTATGGTTCTTATAGTTCAAATAAAAATAGTTTTTCTAATTTTATGAATTTATTGTATATTAAAAATGTTAAGCATCATATAAAAGATATACGGTCGGGGGTTCTATTATATGAATGCTCTAATTTATTAAAAATTTTTTTTCAAAATAAGAGGAATTCAGTTTAATTATAAATTTTTTGTTAATTTTCCATAACAACTATAGATTGGGTATATTTTTCAGTATCAGAAATACTTAAAAATATTTTTTTTATTTTTAGTTTATTCAATTTTTCATATACAGGACCAAACATTTTTAAACTCGGTTTTCCTTTTAAATTATGAATAACTTCACAATTTTTTAAAAACATATTTTGGTATATACTAACTCCCATTGCTTTTGCTGCAGCTTCTTTTGCTGTAAATCTTTTAGCTAAAAATATATATTTTTTTGATATTTTTTTGTATTCATACAGTTCTTTTATTGACAAAATTCTTTTTGGTATTTTAAATCCATAATTTAAAATTAGTTTTTTGAAACGATGGCTATTCACTATATCTATTCCAATTCCTATTATTGACATTACTATTATTCCTTTATTATATAAAAAAATTTAAAAATTATTTTTTTATTATATACATATTTTTAATTTTAAATTCACTTTTTTGTTTAAAAATTTCTCTATTTTATAACGAGAATGTAGTTGACATTTTTGAATCTTTTTTCCTTTTTTTCCAATAATAATTTTTTTATGTCTTAGATTTTTTGCTAGTATAGTGCTAAAAATAAAGTATTCTCCATTATTTTTTTGATAAAATTCATTAATAAATATTTTAAATGAATATGCTAGTTCTTGATGTAAAGTGTGAATAAGGGTTTCACGAATCATTTCAGAGATTAAAAACTTTTTTTTACAAGTAGTTTTTTTATATTTCGGGTATTTGTGATTAGATTTAGGTAATATTTTTTTAATATTTGATATTAAATATTCTAAACAGGTTTTTTTTTTAGCTGAAATTAAAAAAATTTCATTTTTTGGAGCAAGTGAACTAATTTTTAAAATAAATGGTAATAATAATTTTTTATCATCAATCAAATCAATTTTATTAATTACTAAAATACATTGATTATTATTTTTTTGAATGTATTTTAATAATTTTTTTTCTTGAACACTCCAAACAAAACAAGTAAGTAAAAAAATTACCAAGTTTGATTCATCAATTAAATGAATAGTATCTCTTATTTTCTTTTTATCAATATAATTATAATATTTTTTTTGCAATCCTGGGGAATCAATTACTTCTAATTGCATGTTTTTAGAAGTATAAATCCCAGTTATATGTGTTTGAGTTGTATGAATTTTATGTGAAATAATAGAAATGTTAGATTGTATTAACTGATTAACTAAAGTAGATTTACCTACATTAGTTCTCCCTACAATAATAATTTTTCCAAAAACATTATCTTTTTTCATAAATTTTATTCTACCTCTAATCGTATTAGAGCGTTTTGAGCAGAATCTTGTTCTGCTTTTCTTCTACTAGCACCTATACCAATTAATACTTCTGACAAACCCTGTATTTTACAAGAAATAGTAAAAATTTGGTTATGTGCTGCTCCGTATATTTGCTCTACATGATATATTGGTAAAGGAGAGTGTTTTGATTGTAAGTATTCTTGTAATCGTGTTTTAGGATCCTTTTTTGTTCCAATAGGGCTCATTTTTTTAAAACGGTTTTTATACCATTGCAAAACAATTCTTTCTACAGTATAGATATTACTATCTAAGAAAATGCTAGCTATAATTGCCTCTATAGCGTTTGCTAATATAGATTCACGTTTAAATCCGCCACTTTTTTTTTCTCCTTGCCCTAATTTAAGATATTTTCCTAAAGAAAACTCTGATGCTATTTCTGCTAATGTATTCCCTCGAACTAAGGTAGCCCTCATTCTACTCATTCCCCCTTCGTTTACTTTTGGAAAATGATGATATAATGCTTTTGCAATAATAAAACTAAGAATAGAATCTCCTAAAAATTCTAATCTTTCGTTATGTTTTGTGCTAGCGCTTCTGTGGGTTAAAGCATGTTTTAATAATGATACATTAGTAAAAGTATAACCAAGAAATTTTTGTATTTTTTTTATCATTATAGAGCTCATATTAACACAATTTAATAATTAGTATTTTTAATGTTTTTTCAAACCATAATAATATATTAAATATTAATAATATATAAAAATTTATTGAATTTTTTTAAAAATTCTGTTAAATCGTACTATTTTTAACCAAATTTTACTAGTATAGTTACAGCTAAACCAGATAAATTTTACTTTTCCTAAAATATTTCTTTTTGAAATTACCCCCCAAAATCTACTATCAAAACTTTTATCTCTATTATCCCCCATAACAAAATATTGATCTTTTGGAATAATCCAAACCCATTTTTGAATATATTTATTTCCTCTATTTATAGAAAATAAACAATTTTTTATCCCTTTTATAATAATTATATCATGAGAATAACCATTATGTTTTTCTGTACAGCATATAAGTCTGAGTGTATGATATGTATTAATAAAATTTAATTTCTTATATTTATGATTTTTAATAAAATTACTAGAAAGAAATTTATCTTTTTTTTTTAAAAAAAAATTCTTATTTTTTATAATATAAATTTTTTTTTCAAAAGGATGATAAAAAATTATATCTCCAGGTACCCCAACAATTCTTTTGACATAATTAATATTATTATCATGTATATTTTTAAAAACAATAACATCATTTCTTTTAGGTTTATAAAAATTTTTCCAGATATGATAATTGTGATTGTTAGTATTAATAAAAAATTTTTGAACTATTACACAATCACCAGTAAATAATGTTGGTTTCATAGAACCAGAAGAGATTATGTATGATTCAAAAAAAAATAAACGAACTATTAAAATTAGAATTAATATTAAAAAATTTTTAATTAATTCTATTATTTTTTTTTTTTTTTTTTTTTTTTTTTGAAAATTTATATAATTAAAATTTTTTTTATAATTAAATGAATATAATACAATGATTATACTGGTTAACATTAGGAACATATATTTCATGTATGGAATCCTATTTTTAAAGGTTATTGGTCAATTTTTAGAACAGAAAAAAATATTTCTTGAGGAAGGTTAATATTTCCGAAAGTTTTCATTCTTTTTTTTCCTTTTTTTTGTTTTTGTAATAATTTTTTTTTGCGACTAATATCCCCTCCGTAACATTTTGATAATACATTTTTTCTTAGTTGTTGAATAGTAGTTCGGGAAATAATATTGTTTTCAATAGCAGCTTGAATTGGAACATTAAATTGATGTCTAGGTATGATTGTTTTAATTTTTTCTATTATTTTTTTTGCTATAAAAATAGAATTTTTTTTATGACAAATAGAAGATAATGCTATGATTTTTGTAGAATTAATCAATATATCAATTTTAACTAAATCACTTTTTTTAAATCCAATAAAATTGTATTCTAGTGAAGCATACCCGCTAGATATAGATTTGAGTTGATCAAAAAAATTAGAAATTACTTCAGATAATGGAATTTCGTATTGAATAACAGTTGTTTTATCATGATATACTAAATTTATTTGAATACCTCTTTTTTTAATACATAAATTAATAATTTCTCCTATATATTTAGTGGGGGTAAGAATATTACATAATGCTATTGGTTCTCTGATTTCTTGAATTAAGTTTTTTTTAGGAAATTTTTCTAAGTTATCTAAATAAATTTTTTTTTTATTTTTTTTTAATATAATTTCATATATTACTGTAGGGGCTGTTAAAATAACTTCTATATTATATTCTCTTTCTAATCTTGATTGAATAATTTCCATATGCAACATACCTAAAAATCCACATCGAAATCCAAAACCTAATGCTTGTGAATTATCAAATTCATAAAATAAAGAAGAGTCATTTAATTGAAGTTTATTAAGAGCTTGTTTTAATTGATTGTACTGGTGGTTTTTAATAGGAAATATTCCAGCGTAAATTTTAGGTTTTATTTTTTTAAAACTAGATAACATTTTAAAAGAAGGATTTTTAAAAGATGTAATTGTTTCCCCAACTTGTATAGAAGAAATATTTTTAATTCCGCAAATTATCCATCCAACTTCTCCACAAAATAAAGACTTTTTAAATATTCTTTTCGGAGTAAATACTCCTAGTTGATCAACTTTATAAATTTTTTTTGTCCTAATGACTAGGATTTTATCCTTAACCATTATGAAACCATTTTTAATACGTATTAATAATACTACTCCAAAGTATTTATCAAACCAAGAATCAATTACTAATGCCTGTAAAGGATTATCTTCTATTCCTATTGGAGCCGGGATAACTGTAATAATTTTTTCTAATAATTCAGGTATCCCTTGTCCTGTTTTTGCTGAACAGCAAACAATATTTTTTGTAGATATTCCAATAATATTTTCTATATCTCTACAAACTCGATCAGGTTGAGAATTTGGTAAATCAATTTTATTTAAAACAGGTAAAATAGATAGTTTCATTCGCAAAGCACTATGGCAATTTGCAACTGTTTGAGCTTGTACGCTTTGAGTAGAATCTATAATTAATAATGCTCCTTCACAAGCTGATAATGAACGAGACACTTCATAAGCAAAATTAACATGTCCTGGTGTATCAATAAAATTTAAACAAAAATTTTTTCCTTTTTTTGAGGTATAATTAATTGCAACACTTTGCGCTTTAATAGTAATACCTCGTTCTCGTTCTAGCTCCATAGTATCTAATACCTGTTCCGACATTTCTCTAACAGATAATCCACCGCATGCTTGTATTAAACGATCAGATACAGTAGATTTTCCGTGATCAATATGAGCAATAATAGAAAAATTTCTTATATATTTCATCATATAACTATATATACCATTTTATTGTCATGTAAGGGTAATAAAATTTATTTATATAAATAATACACTATTATTTTATGATTGTATGTAATTTAAATCTTTTTAATAAAAATTTTTTAGTAAAAATATTTTCCTATATATAATATTTTTTATAAAATTCTGATATAAAAAAAATTTTTATTTTACTTATTTAAATTTCAATTAAATTGAATATAATATCGAATAACTAATATAATGAAACAATTTTATATGTTAAATTATAATGTATAAAAAATAATTACATTCTTTTTAAAAAAAATGAGAAAAAATGAAAAAAAAAAGAGTTATCTTAGCAATGTCAGGAGGTGTTGATTCGTCTGTTTCAGCTTGGCTGTTATTAAAAAAAGGATATGTAGTAGAAGGTTTATTTATGAAAAATTGGGATGAAGAAGATTTTCAGGATCATTGTCCTTCTAAAAAAGATTTTATTGATACTAATTCAGTATGTAAAAAATTAGGTATTGTTTTACATACAGTTAATTTTTCTATGGAATATTGGGAAAAAGTATTTAAAAAATTCATTGTTGAATATAAAAAGGGACGAACTCCTAATCCAGATATTTTATGTAATAAAGTAATAAAATTTAATATTTGTTTTAATTTTGCCTTTCAATGTTTAAAGGCAGATTATTTTGCAACTGGTCATTATGCCGATATTAGAAAAATTAGAAATGAATATTGTTTATACAGAGCTACAGATAAAAATAAAGATCAAAGTTACTTTCTTTATACAATACAGTCCAATACTTTATCAAAAGTTTTATTCCCATTAGCAAACTTTCATAAATCAAAAATACGAAAAATAGCACAAAAAATTCAATTAAGTGTAGCTAATAAAAAAGATTCTACTGGAATTTGTTTTATTCAACCTAAAAACTTTCATTTATTTCTTAATAAATACATACCATTTAAAATAGGAAAAATAATTACAATGTCCGGGGAATTTTTAGGATTGCATTCTGGTTATTCGTATTATACTATTGGGCAAAGAAAAGGTTTAAAAATTGGAGGAAAAAAAAATAAAAATATGTATCCTTGGTATGTAGTAAAAAAGAATATTTATTTAAATACTATTACAGTAGTTCAAGGATCTAGAAACCCGTATTTATTATCATTTGGTTTTATAATAAAAAAAATTTCTTGGATTTCACTTAATACATATATATTTCCAATACAATGTGAAGTACAAATAAAGTATAGGCAGAAACCCCATATGTGCTTAATTATTAAACAGAATCAAAAAAAATATATACAGGTTTTTTTTAAAAAACCTAGTTTATTTGTTACTACAGGTCAATCTGCAGTATTTTACTTACATGATCATTGCTTAGGTGGAGCAATTATAAAAAAAAATATACCGTATTTACCATAAAAAAATAATATACATGAACGTTATATTAATTTAGAATAAATTAATTCATGATATGATTAAAGAAAATAAATATTTAATTGTATTTTTAATATAAATTGATTGATTAATAATATTATACGGATAATTGTTTAGCTTATGACTTTATTAAAAAATAAAAAGATATTAATCTTTGGTGTAAAAAATAAGTTTTCTATTGCTTGGGGTATTGCTACCTCTATGTATAAACAAAAAGCAAAATTAGCATTTACATATAATAGTAAAAAATCAAAAAAAAATATCATAAAATTAGCTAAAAGTGTTAAATCTAACATTATTTTAGAATGTAATGTTAATTCTGATGATTCAATAAAAAATTTATTCAATAATCTATTTAATATCTGGGGATTATTTGATGGAATAGTTCATTCTATTGCATACGTCCCTATTTTTCAACTTAATTATGATTATATGCAGATTATTAATCGTTTAGATTTCTTAAATGCTCATGAACTAAACTCTTTTAGCTTAGTAGCTATTGCTAAAATTTCTAAAAAATTTCTTAATTCAAGTTCTACTATTTTAACTTTATCGTATATTGGATCCATAAAATATGTTCCTTATTATAATATAATGGGTGTTACAAAAGCATCATTAGAGGCAAATGTTCGATATTTAGCTTATTCTATGGGTAAATTAAATATACGTATTAACGCAATTTCCCCAGGTCCAATAAAAACATCTTCTTCTTACGGAATAAAAAATTTTTATAAAATATTTCAAAAATGTAAAAATTATAGTCCTCTTAAAAGAACTGTTTCAATTGAAGAAATTGGAAATGTAGCCTCATTCTTATGTTCTAATTTATCTAGCGGTATTACCGGACAGGTTATTTATGTAGATGCTGGAAATAATATTGTTTAATTTTATATAAAACACTAAAAATATAAATAAATATTTAAATTCATAAGAGTCAATTACTGTTTTTTAATTTTTTTATTGATTATATAAAATTAAATATTTTTGTGAATAGTATTTTAATCTTCAAATTATTGATATGTAA
Organism: Buchnera aphidicola (Cinara strobi); assembly: GCF_900560745.1. Taxonomy (NCBI): domain Bacteria; kingdom Pseudomonadati; phylum Pseudomonadota; class Gammaproteobacteria; order Enterobacterales; family Erwiniaceae; genus Buchnera; species Buchnera aphidicola. The sequence continues at coordinate 204,159 of NZ_LR025085.1, forward strand.
TATTTTTACTATTATAAATTTAAGTTAATATAATTTAAATAAATATTTTTTTGTAACTATTTTTATTTTAAATAAATAAAATTTATTTTTTTTTAAATATACTTATATTTTTAATGTAACAGATATCGATTTAAATGCTATTTTTAATACAATTAAAATAATTAGGCTATAACGATATGTTTCAGGATAATTCTTTGCTTATAGAATTAAAAAATCAGTTACGTAAAAAAAAACTTATAGTAGAGGGAATTGTAAAAAGTACTTCTCAAGGTTTTGGTTTTTTAGAGGTTGATTCTAAAACAACATATTTTATTCCTCAGAAAAATATGAAAAAAGTTATTCATGGTGATAGGATAGCAGGATCAATTGAAATAGAAAATAATAAAGAAATTTTTCATCCTGAAAAATTGATAGAATCATTTTTAAAAATATTTATTGGATCTATTGTAAAAAAAAATAATTGTATTTATATACGATCTTATTATCCTTATATACGTGATATTGTTTTTCATCGATATAAAACTTCGATATCTAGATCTTGGAAAAATGGAGACTGGGTAGTAGCAGAGTTAAAAAAACACAAGTTACAGAATAGTCATCATTTTTATGCACATATAAAAAAATTTATCTCTGAAAAAAATAATCCATTATCACCATGGTATGTAATTTTATCTCGACATAATTTAGAATTAACATCACCTATCATTAATTCTATAGAATTATTGAAACAAACTATTCCTAATGATAATCGTGTAGATTTGACTAGTTTAGATTTTATTACCATTGATAACTGCTATACAAAAGATATTGATGATGCCTTATTTGTAGAAAAAAGTAGTTCTAATAGATTGATTCTTACTGTTGCTATAGCTGATCCGACAGAATATATATTAGCTGATACTGAAGTTGATTTCATAGCAAAAAAACGTATTTTTACAAATTACTTGCCAGGTTTTAATATCTCCATGCTACCAAAAAAATTGTCTGAAGATGTATGTTCTCTATTTCCTCAGGTAAAAAGACCTGTATTAGCTTGTCGCATTATTATTGACGATAATGGAAATATTATTATGGATAAAATAGAATTTTTTTTAGCATGGATTAAATCTCAAAGTAAATTGTCTTATGAACAAGTATCCAATTGGCTAGAAAAATCTGGTTCATGGAAACCAGAGAACATAAGGATTGAAAAACAAATATTGTTGTTACAACAAATATATAATATTAGAAATTTATGGAGACAAAAAAATGCCTTGATATTTCAAGATCGTCCAGAATATAGATTTCATTTATCTAAAAAATGGGAAGTTTTAAAAATATCTATAGAAAATAGACGTATTGCTCATAAAATAGTTGAAGAATCAATGATTTCAGCTAATATCTGTGCTGCATATTTTTTAGAAAAAAAGTTAGGATTTGGATTATATAGTGCGCATACTGGTTTTGATATTTTTAATGCAAAAAATGTAGTTCTTTTTTTAAAAAAATATAATATTTCTTATTCTATAGAAGAGATTATGACTTTATCAGGATTTTGTAAACTAAAAAGATTATTAAATCAATTATCCAATGGATATTTAGATTATCGTATTTGTCGATTCCAATCTTTTGGAGAAATTAGTATTTTTTCTAAACCACATTTTTCATTAGGTTTATCTTCTTATGCTACCTGGACGTCTCCTATTAGAAAATATAGCGATATGATTAATCATCGATTAATTAAATCAGTAATAATGGGAAATAAAAGAATTACCCCTCCTAATAATACAATTATATCAAATATTATTAATAGAAAACGTAAAATGCGTATGGCAGCAAAAGAAATAGAAGAATGGTTGTATATAAAATTTTTTAAAAACATAGATCATCATAATAAATTTTATCAAGCAAAAATTGTAGATGTTTTTAAAGGAGGTTTACGTGCACGTTTATTAAAAAATGGTGCTTTTATTTTTATCCCAGCTTCTTATATTCATAAGATTCGTAAAGAGTTAATATGTAGCCCGGAATGTGGTATGATATATTTAAGAAATAAAATTTATTATCAAGTATCTGATATTATTACAGTCAAAATACTATATATTAATCAGGAAAAAAAAACGATATTTGCATCTTTAATTAATTAACATATTAATATGTTAATTTTAAAAATATATTTTTGAGTATAAAAACTAATTATTTATTTTTGAATAGAAATATTTATTGACCGTTAATAATAATTTATATATTTTATCTTTAAAAAATATATTTAGTATTAAAGTATCAATTAATTCTTATATATAAAATTTTTTATTTTTTTATTATTATAGATTTAATTAAATCAATCTTTAATAAAATTTTATTGATTCATTTATAATTTTCTTAATCTTGATTTTTTTTAATATTATGATTTGAAATTCTTTAAAACTCTCCTTATAAGGTTATATCTTGATAAATGGTTAATTTTTAGATAAACAATTAATATTAAGTTTGTGTTTATATATAAAAAATACGATGTCTTTAGTATAAAAATTATTTTTTTATTTTTAATAAGTAATTTTTAAAAAAATAATTTTATTCTTTCATAAAAATTAAAATATATTAAATATTTTAATTTATATAATTTTATAAAAAATATGAATATGATTGTTCGAGATTTAGGTTTATGTGATTGGTTAAAAATTAATCGCGAAATGAAAGATTTTACTAATCAACGAGATAGTAATTCAATTGATGAATTATGGTTTGTAGAGCATTTTCCTGTTTTTACTTATGGTTTATTAGAAACAAAAAACTATGGATCAAATATAAAAGGAATACCTGTCTTATATGCAAATAGAGGTGGTAAAATTACATATCATGGACCAGGTCAATTAGTTATCTATTTTTTAATAGATCTCAGAAGAAAAAAAATTAAATTTTATAAATTTGTAAAAAATTCTGAAATACTTATTATAAAATTATTAAGAGAATTAAATATATTATCACATTTAAATAATTTATGGCCGGGTATATATGTTAACAAAAAAAAAATTTGTTCATTAGGTTTTAGGATTACTCGGGGTTGTTCATTATATGGGTTATCACTCAACATAAAAATGGATTTAACTCCTTTTAGTTATATTAATCCCTGTGGAAATAAAACTATTATCATGACTCAAGTAGATCATTTTAAAAAAAATGTTTCTATGCAAAAAATAAAAAATATTTTTATAAAAAATTTTTGTAAATTATTTAATTATTTAGTAACTTATGATTAATAATTTTGTATATAAGATATATGGAATTAATAAGATATTATTACCTATATAATCGAGATTAGAAATTAAAAAGTAAATATAGAGAAAAAAATATGGTTTACAAAAAAAAATATACTAAGTTCAATAAAACAGAAGATATAGATGTACATACGATTTCTAAAATTTTACCCTCCAATGTTACTCAATCAATTTTAAAAAAACCTAATTGGTTAAAAATACGATTACCATCTAATTTTAATAAAATTAATAAAGTAAAAGAAATTTTAAAAAAAAATACATTACATTCAGTATGTGAAGAAGCTCAATGTCCAAATTTACCAGAATGTTTTAATCAAGGAACAGCAACATTTATGATTTTAGGGGATATATGTACTCGAAAGTGTCCTTTCTGTGCAGTTAAAAAAGGTCGAGCTCTTGCCTTAGATACAGAAGAACCTAAAAAAATATTTAATACCGCTGTTCAATTAAATCTGAAATATATAGTTTTAACTTCAGTTTCTAGAGATGATTTAAAAGATGGAGGAGCTCAACATTTTTCTAATTGTATTTACGAAATTCGAAAAAAAAAAGATATTAAAATAGAAATTCTTGTCCCTGATTTTAGAAAAAAAGAAAAAGTAGCTTTAGATGTTATCAATAAATATCCACCAGATATATTTAATCATAATATTGAAAATGTCCCTAGATTATATTCTATTGTTCGCCCTGGAGCAAATTATAACAATTCCTTAAATTTATTATATAAATTTAAAAATATGTGTCCTAAAATTCCTACAAAATCTGGATTAATGCTTGGTTTAGGAGAAAGTAAACAAGAAGTGATTGATGTATTAAAAGATTTAAAATCAGTTGGTGTATCCGTAATTACTATTGGGCAATATATGCAACCTAGTCAAAATCATTTATCTGTTCAAAAATATGTTACCCCTAAAGAGTTTGTTATACTTAAAGATATAGCTTTATCCTTAGGGTTTGATAAAGTATTTTGTGGACCTTTAGTTCGTTCGTCATATCATGCGCATAAACAGTATTTATTACATTAATATGTATTATTTTTGTATGAAATTTATTTTATGAATTAAAATACAATATTTATTTGTTCATTAGATTTATTTAATGAACAAATAAATGAATTTTTTTTTATAAAAATTTTTAAAAAATATTTATATCAGTCTAATATTTTAAAAATATATATTTTTAATAAAAACATATTTTTATTAAAGAATAAAAGAATCTATTATTATTAATAATAACACCAAAAAAAATATTATCTAATTTTTTATTGGTGTTTTTAATTATATGTTATTTTTTATAATTTTATTATATAAAATTATAATTATCTAAATAAAGAACAAATAATTTATTTAATTTTAAGTAATTAAATACTATATAAATATTATTGTAAAATGTATAGATTTTATCTACTAATGATTTAGAAAAAAATATTTGAAAAATATTTTTAATACTAGAATGAATTGATAAATTCATTTTAGTTTTTAACTGTTTAAAAAAAGTTGGTTCTCTTTTTGGCCACATTACATTATAATGCTTGATTTTAGCTAACTCAGCAGCTTTTTCAATTGCTGTATCTATGTCCCCGATTTGATCTACTAATCCTATTTTTTTAGCTTGAGCGCCTAACCATACTCTTCCTTGAGAAATTAAATGAACTTCCTTTAATGTTTTATGGCGAGATTTTGCCACAAGATTTATAAATTTTTTATATCCATTGGAAAGATTTAAGAAAATTTTTTGTTTATCTTGATAAGATAAATCGTGGAATATACTTAATTCACTAAAATATTGAGATCTTATTCTATGTGCATTTATACCAAAAGTAGATAATAATTTTTCTATTGTTGGAATAACTGAAAAAATTCCAATAGAACCAGTAATAGTTGTTGGATGAGCAATGATATAATCACCTGCAGTAGATATCCAGTAACCACCAGAAGCACTAACCTCTCCCATAGAAATTACAATTGGTTTATGACATTTATGTAGTTCAAGTAACTTCTGTCTTATTTTTTCAGAATCTCCTACATTCCCTCCAGGACTATTAACTCTTAAAACAATAGCTTTAATATCATTATTATTTTTCGCATAATATATTTCGTTTAAAACATTATCAATATCCATGTTTTTAGAATCATCAGAATCGCCTCCAATAATTCCATTAGCCATAATTATTTTAATTTTATCTGAAGATATTTTTTTTATATTTTCTCGAATATGATATTGATGAATATCAAGATAATGAATATTTTTTTCATTTTTATTTTTTTTAAAAATATTATTCAAATGTTCGATAATATTATTTTTTTTAATAATATGATCTATTAAATGATAGTGTAGCGCATATTGAGAATAATTATTATAATGATCTTTTAATCGATGAAAGAATACACTAGGATTGGGACAAATGTCTTGTATTGTAATATGTCTATTACAAGCTATAGTTTGCAAAAAACTTTTCCATTTATATTGAATTATACTTTGATCTATTTTTTTCGCCTTTGAAGATGGCCCATTTCTTAGAAATGTTTCAACTGCAGATTTATATTTTCCAATTCTAAACACATGTAAGTGTATTTTACATATATTAAATAAATCTCTAAAGTATAATTTATTATTTGAAAAACCATTGATTTGAACCGTTCCGTTTTTTGACAAAAAGATTTTATCTGCAAAACTTGCTAGATAATATTCGCTTTGTGAATAACTATCCCCAATAGCGATAAACGGTTTATTGGATTTCTTGAAGTGCTGTAATTTTTTTCCAAGATATTCTAAAACTACTTGATTACAAGAAAAACAGTTTTCTGCTTTTAATATTATTCCAGTAATTGCTGGATCAATTTCAGCTTGTTGAATTTGTTTAACTATTTCAAAAATAGAAATATGTATTTTTTTGTCATCATTGTTATTAAAAAAATTAAAGGGATTAATTTTTTGAGATATATCTGACATAGGGATTTCATCAAATACATTTTTTAAATCTATAACTAATACCCCGTGTTGATTATTGTTATCAGAAAAAAAATTATTTTTTTTATCTCCCCACATTATCCAAATAAAAACACTGATAATGAGTAGTAGTATTATATTAAAGAATACTTCTCTAATAAACTTTAATAATTTATATACCCATATCAGAATTTTTGCTATAGCTTTAAAAAATATTGTCATTTTTTATATAAACTCCCCTAATCATTTAATTCTTTAAAAATATTTTATATAAACATTTTTATTATATGGACATATATAAATAATTTACATGTTATGATATAAAGATAATATCTTTCTTAAAAATATATCTTTATATAAATATATATATTAAAATATATTTATTTAAAATAATAAGTAAAATTCATTTTTATAAAAAATAAAAATTTACCAATGTAAATTTAAAACAAAAAAACAGTTTTTAAAAACTATTTTATTAAAATAAAAATTTTTAATTAATTTATTTAGAATTAATGAGTATTCTAATTTTTATTTGAATAAAATTATTTTTTGATACTTTTTAAAAGTAATTTTTTAAAATTATAATTAATTAATTTTTATAAAAAAGTATTATTAATTCTTATTCAAATAAGAATTTTATAAAAAAATAAGTATTTTGTTTATTTTAGCATTTATTGGAAATTTCTAGGTTTCCCGCATTGATCGATAGCAACATAAATAAATATTGCTGTAGTTGTACAATATGATTTACCAAATAGATGGGAATTTATTTTTTTAATCCATATTTCTATTTGTGTAGTAATAGAAGTATTTCCTATATTTATGCAACGAGCATAACAGCATACTAAATCACCTACAGAGATTGGTTTTAAAAAATTTATATTTTTTACATGTACTGTAGATACTTGACCCTTTGATATTTCTTTAGCTAAAATACCTCCTCCAATATCCATTTGAGACATAATCCATCCTCCAAAAATATTCCCATTAACATTTTTTTTAGATGGCATAGCAATAGTTTTTAATACTAAATCTTCATTATTTATTATATTGTAGTTTTTATAATTTAACATTAGGTTCACTGGTAAAGTTATAGGTTAATTATTATTGATTATTTGTATTATCAATTTTTATTGAATAATATTTTTTATTTTAAAAAAATGATATAACCTAAATAAATATATCGTCACATAAATAAATCCTATATTCAAAATAACATCAGAAATAAAAAAATTTATATATGTCGGAAAAATAAAAATTGTCTTAAAAATAACTATCATTAATGATTTTACCATTAATCCAAATAAAACAGCAGGTGTAATCACGTATATATATTTCCATGAAATAATTAAACTATTATGTAATGAATCTAAGATGTTTTTTTTCTCTATTAAACAAATAATAGGTGATAATGAAAATAAAATATGAACAATTAAATTAAAGATTATAAAAAAATTAGATCCAATCTCTATTAAAGTTAATTTAAGCCATATAATTGGCATTAATAAAAAAAAATACTTTAATGTTTTCATGATTATATAAGAAGATTTTTTTAAAAAACTTAAAGGAAAAGATTTTATTAAATATTTAATTGAAGTACATAAAAATGCATGACTAAAAATTATGCAAATAATATTTATATATTTCATATAAAAAACAATTTTTTTTTGATCAAGCTGCATATCCATTATTATTTTTTTTAAAGGTAAAGATTTATAATAATGATTATTATATAATATTAATAATTCAGTAATATTAATACTAAAGAATTTTTGTATTGCTACGCTTATTAATGCGCTAAAAATTGATAACATCAATATATTTATTATATTTTCATGAAAAAATTTACGCGCGTCGTGCACTATAATATATATGTTCGATAACATATATTCTCCTTATATGAAATAAATAATATATTTTTATTAAAATAAATAATGTTATTGTTTTTTAAATCAGCAATAAGATTTTTATAATAATATTTATTTAGTTTTATAAATTTAAATATTCTTTGTTTCTTTTTTAAACATAATTATAATTTTTTTAATTTTTTTCATCATTTGATATGTATCATCGAGATTTTTTTCTATTATCTTAATAATACAAGACCCGCATATAATTCCATTTACACCGTTTCTTAAAATACTCTTTATTTGATTCCTTTTATAAATACCAAATCCTTGCATAATAGGTGGTGATTGATGTTTTTTTAATTTTTTTATTGTTTTTTTCAAAAAATCATCTGAATTAATTTTTTGTTCCCCTGTAATACCTGGTCGAGAAACAAGATATATATAACTCTTACTATGTTTAATAATTTTTTTTATAAAATTAATGTCAGAGTTTGGAGGACAGATAAATACTGACGAAACATTATTTTTATTTGCATTTTTACGAAAAGGAAGCGATTCTTCTAACGGTAAATCAGCGATCAATACAGAATCAATGCCATTTGATTTACAAAGAGAATAAAAAACAGGTATTTTTCTACAAAAAACCAAGTTAGAATAAGTTAATAATCCAATTGGAATATTAGTATGTTTATTTCTAATAATATTTATCATATTAAAACATTGCTGTAAGGTAATTTTATTACGTAATGCTCTGATATGTGAATTTTGAATTATCAAACCATCTGCTATAGGATCGGTAAATGGTATCCCTAATTCTAAGGCATCTGCTCCATTATTAATCAATAGATCAATAATTTTTAAAGAAACTTGTATAGAAGGATCTCCTAATACAACAAAAGGAATAAAACAATTTTCATTATTTAAAGATAAATTTTGAAATAAAAACTTATATCTAGATTTCATAAGGTTACTCATGTTTTTTATTAATTTGATTATTAATAGTTGCTAGATCTTTATCACCGCGGCCGGATAGATTAATAATAATTGTTTGTTTTTTATTAGGTTGACGGCGCATTAATTTAATAGCATATGCTATTGCATGAGACGACTCTAAAGCTGGTATAATGCCTTCAAATTTAGATAATTTTAAAAATGCATCTACGGCTTCTTGATCAGTAATTGATACATATTTTACTCTTTTTTTATAATGTAACCAGGCATGTTCGGGGCCAACTGATGGAAAATCCAAACCGGCAGAAAGAGACCACGATGGTTTAATTTGTCCATCATTATCTTGCATAAGATATGATTTCATTCCAAAATAAATTCCTAATTTTCCAGAATGAATAGGAGATCCATGTTGATTTGTATGCAATCCCATCCCGGCTGGTTCTACACCAATTAATTTTACTGACTTTTTTTTAATAAAAGAAGAAAAAATTCCTATTGCATTAGATCCCCCTCCAACACAAGCAATAACAAAATCTGGCAAATCTTTATTTTGTAACAAAATTTGTTTTTTTGATTCATGCCCAATGATTTTTTGATATTCTTTTACAATAGTAGGGTAGGGGTGTGGTCCAGCAGCTGTTCCAATCATGTAATGAGAATTAGAATAGCTATTAGACCAATCTTGTAAAGCTGCATTACAAGCATCTTTGAGTGTACCCGATCCAGATTTAACTGTAATGACTTCAGCTCCTAACAACTTCATTCTTAAAACATTAGGCGACTGCCGTTTAATATCTTTTTCCCCCATGTATATACGACATTTTAAATTAAGTAATGCACAAGCAATAGCAGATGCTACACCATGTTGTCCTGCCCCCGTTTCTGCTATTATAAATTTTTTATTCATGCGTTTAGCTAATAAAGCTTGCCCGAGTACCTGATTTGTTTTGTGAGCCCCTCCATGTAATAAATCTTCTCTTTTTAAATAAATTCGAGTTTTTGTGTTTCTTGTAATATTTTTACATAACGTTAACGGAGTTGGTCTACCTGCATAGTAATGTAGTAAATAATTTAATTTTTTTTTAAAACTTTTATCATACTGTGTTTCAACAAAAATTTTTTCTAATTCACATAGTGCTGGAATTAAAATTTGGGGGACGTACATTCCACCAAACTCTCCAAAATAAGAATTTAATATTGTCATATTTTTATATTTATAATATTTTTTTAATTTTTTAAAAATAATTTTTATTTTTTTAAATAAAATCGTAATATTTCAAAAATTGATTTAATTTTTTTTGAATCTTTTAAACCTGGAGATTTCTCTAATCCAGAATTAAAATCTAATCCTTTAAAACCTAGTGTAGATGCTAAAAAAGTATTATGCAAAGTTAATCCTCCAGCTAACATCATATTAGATACATTGAATTTTTTAGTTAAATTCCAGTCAAACATTTTTCCAGTTCCACCTGATTCATTATCTAAAACATAGCGATCAATATATTTATTTTTTTTAATAACAGTATCTTTATTGACTGATATAGATTTCCAAATACGAACATTTTCTGGAAGGTATTTTCTTAATCTTTTAATAAATGTTCTATCTTCTAATCCATGAAGCTGAACTGCATATAAATTAAATTTTTTTACTTTAGTTAAAATATATTTATAATTAGAATTACAAAATACACCAACATAGTTTAATGAAGAATTAGTTATAATTTTTTCAGCTTGTAAGTCTGTAACATTACGAAGAGAATGAGAAACAAAAATTAAACCTCCATATATACAGCCATATTTTTTTGCAGATTTTGCACTATTTTTATCTGTTAAACCACAAATTTTATTATCACCATATATGATTTTACGAACCCGTAACTCTAAATCTTTAGAACGCATTAAATATGTTCCAATTAAAAAACCATGAACTATTTTACTTAATTTTCGAATCTCTTGATAACTTTGAATACCGGATTCACAGATAATAATTTTATTTCTTGGAATTAAAGGTGCTATTATTTCCGTATTTTTTATACTTACAGACAAATTATTTAAATTTCTATTGTTAATTCCAATAACAGTAGCATTTAAATATAATGCTCGTTTTAATTCTTCTAAGGTATGCACTTCCGTTAAAATACCTAAATTCATGCTTTTAGCAACATCAGATAATTTTCTATAAGTATCATCATCTAAAATAGATAGCATTAATAAAATAGCATCTGCTTGATGATAACGAGCATAATATACTTGATACGGATCAATAAAAAAATCTTTACACAATAACGGTTTTTTTGTTTGTTTTCGAGCCTGCAATAAATATTGAAAATTTCCATGAAAATATTTTTCTTCAGTAATAACAGAAATTACATCAGCATATTTATTATAAATACTAATTATTTGAGAAATATTATAATTTTTTCTAATAATTCCGTTTAAAGGAGATGATTTTTTACATTCTAAAATAAATGCAGGTTTTTTTTTTAATGCATTCTCGAAACAATTATTTGATTTGATAATTTTATTCTTAAAGTAATTTAATGGAATGTTATTTTTTTTATATTCAATCCATTGATAGGTGCTACTTAATATTTTAGATAGTATATCTTTTTTCATGGTATTTTAATTAAATTTTTTGTATAATTGAGATAATTTAAGAACAAAAGGATATACTTTTCCTGTTTTAATAAAATTAATAATATTTAATGTATTTTTAGATATATCATTATTCCCTAATAATTTCATTAATAACGCTACATTAATGGCAATTGTTTGAGTATATACCGGTTCCCCTTTTCCTTGAAACAGTTTTATAGTTTCTAAATAATTTTCAGTTGGATTTTTATAAAGAATACAGTCTCTGGGTTGTTTTTTTAAACCAAAATCTTTAGGAAATAGTGTATATTTAAGAATATTATTATTTTTTACTTCAACAACATTTGTTTTATCATATAGAGTTGCTTCATCAATTCCCCCGCTATGAATAATCATATATTTTTTATATTTTAATTGATATAACGCTCTTTCATATAAAGACATCAATTCAGGTTTATATACCCCGATTAATATATGATTTGGTTGAGCTGGATTTAATAATGGACCTAATATATTAAAAATTGTTTTTATCTTTAATAAAGCTCGTATTTTCGAAAGGTCTTTAAAAATTTTATAATAAGAATTAGCTAATAAAAAACAAACATTACATTTATCTAAAATATACTTAGATTGTTTTGCTGAAATATTTATATTTATTTTAAGTTTTTTTAGAAGATCAGCAGATCCTGTATGACTAGAAGCACTAAAATTACATATTTTTGCAATTTTAATTCCATATGATGCAGCAACTAAAGAACTTACAGTAGAAATATTAAAGCTATTTTTTTGATCCCCCCCAGTTCCTACAATATCTGATATATTATAATCTATTTTAGGGAAATATTTACTATTTTTTTTAATTGCTTTGTATACGCCCATTACTTCTTCATATTTTTCATTTCGAGAAGATAAAATAGAAAGTATAGAAGATACTTGTATGTCATTAAATTTTTTATTAAAAATATTATTAAACAAGTTATAACTTTCTAATTCACTTAAATATGATCCGTTATAAATTTTTTTCAAAAAATTTTTCATTATTTATTTATACATCCAGTTATAGAATAATTTTTATTATCAGATATTAGTAATTATTATATGTAATTTATTTTATTTTAAAAAGATTATATAACATAATTATAATACATAATGAATAATATTTTATAAATATTTTGAATATTTTATTAATTTTTAATTAAAATTTTTTCATTTTATAAAGTTAATTATCAAAATAAATAAATATCAATTAGAAAAAATTTTGAATTTTATTTATCTAAAATTTTTTAGAAAAATCTTTTATTTAATAAAATATATGAATTATATAAAAAATTCTTTTGTATTTCTAATTTTTTAATTTTGATTATTTAGTAGTAATTGGATTAAACAATAATGATATTGATTATTTTTTAACTTTCTATTATAATTCATATTATTATTAAAAAAATGTAATTATTTTTTAGTTATTATAGAAATTTTTTTCATTAGATTCTTTTTTAATTTTTATTTATTTTATTTACTATTTGAATATTTATTTCATTTTATTTTTTAAAATTTTTTAATACTATGTTTATATTTTTTAGAATTTTTTATTATAAAAATATTTAATATATATCAATTCTTTCAGATATAAGCTACTGTTGTTTTTTATGAATAAATTTATTAGTAGCGCATTTATCAATAAAATAATAAAAATAATCTTTAATTAAAGAAGAGTTATTGAAAAAAATGTATTTTTATAAAAAATTTTATTGAATATTAGTTTTTATGAATTATATACTATTAACTCAGTTTTAATAATAATTTTCTGAAAAATCAGTTTATTAGATATAATCTATAAAATAACATTTAATTAATTATATAGATTTTGAGGATTTTTAATGAAAGAAAGAATTCAAAAAATATTATCTAATTATGGATTGGGATCACGTCGTAATATTGAAAAAAAAATCTGTCAAGGTTTAATTAAAATTAATAAAAAATTAGTTCAACCTGGAGAACTTTTTTTAAAAAAAGAAATTCAGTGTGTATATGTCGATAAAAAAAAAATACCTTTAAAACAGGATACAATTAAAATTATTTTATATCATAAACCTATTGGAGAAATATGTACTAAAAATGATCCACTGAATAGGACTACTGTTTTTAATAAATTACCTAAATTAATTAATTCTAATTGGATTAGCGTTGGAAGATTAGATATAAATACTTCAGGTTTACTACTATTCACCAATTTTGGTGAACTAGCTTACAGATTAATGCATCCTAGTTATAATATTAAGAGAGAATATCTAGTTCGAGTATTTGGAATAATATCAAAAAAAATGATTTTTACTTTAAAGAAAGGAATTAAAATAAATAATTCCATTTCTAAATTTCATGATATTATTTATATGTATGGAAAAAATAAAAATAAATGGTTTAAAGTATCTTTATTTCAAGGTAAAAACAAAGAGATACGTTTGTTATGGAAATATGTAGGAATTTTAGTTAGCAGACTTATTCGTATTAGTTATGGAATAATAAAATTACCTCAATCTCTTAAAACTGGAAATTTATTAAAGTTAAACTCTCAATATATAAAAAATGTTTTTTATTCAGTTAACTTATACTATAATAAATATATTTACTAAATAATAGATAATTTATAAAACTAATATCAACAAATACCTTTGAACTTAATTTATAAATTACATGTTTAATAAACATCTATTTGTACAAAAATTAATTAAAAAAATAATATCAGAATTTTCCCTCTATCTTTAATAATGAAGATAAATATTATTAATAAATAATATATGTTGATATTAATAAAACAATATACTTATATATTATATATTTAAAAATAATATATTTTAATGTCATACACTAGTTGATAAAAAAATCAGAAACGATTCAGTTATTGTATAACAATACATTTATTAAGATTTTAAGTTAATATCACGTGTTTTTTTTAAAATAAATTTTAAAATGTTAGAGTGTCCAATTAACATTACTTTATTTTCAATATAGTTATGCCCACCTGTAAAATCTGTTATTAAGGCTCCAGATTCTCTTATTTGCAACTCTCCAAAAATAATATATGAGTATTTTATATTAAATCCAATATAAGCACTTATTTTTCCAGAAGATAAGTATGCTAAATCTAGAATTAAACATCCAGTTTGTCTTAAAAATAATTTTTCTTGAAGTATTTTTTTTAAAAATAACATATATAAATATGTTTTTCTTTTATTTTTACCTGTTAAATAAATAGTAATAATTGTATTATGAATATATTGATTATATTCACAACATCTTGTACGAAAACCATTTAATTGAGCCCCTTGACCCTTAATAGCTGTAAATAAATCATTTTTAATAGGATCATAAATAACTGATAAATATGTTTTATTTTTTTCTTGAAATAAAATTGATAAACAAAAATGAGGAATTTTTTGAATAAAATTAATTTTTCCGTTTAATGGATTAATTAACCACTTATTTTTATTAGGATAATTTTTTTTTTTAGAAAAATTATTTATAATAGAATGTTCTGGGTATGATTTGTGTATAATAGAAAATATTGCAATAAAAGTTTTTTTTTGTATTTGATTTAAATAATTTTTAATTTTTTTTTTTTCTAAATTATTAGCTATATTTTTTGAATCATAGTATTGGGTAATAATCTTTCCACCTACTCGAATAGCTCGAATAGCGATATTTAATATAGGATTCATATAATAATGATCTCAGTTAAAATTAGTGTATTTTAAATTTTATTAAGCAGATAAACTAATTATTTCATAATAATATTTATATGTATAAAAATGTTATTATACTCATTTTTAATAAATTTAAAAATTTTATTTCATTTTTATGTAACATAAAAATATCAGATATAAAAATCAGGGAAAATATGTTAAAAAAAAAAAAATCAAAGATTATTAATGAAAAAAAGGTTAATCTATTAGATTTTAATTTAACTCAAATGATTAATTTTATGTTAACTTTAGGAGAAAAAAAATTTAGAGCTATACAAGTTATGAATTGGATTTATAAAAAATATAATACAAAATTTAGTAAAATGAGTAACTTAAGTAATAAGTTAAAGAAAAAGCTAGAAAAAACAGCTAATATTAATTTACCGGAATGTATAAAAAAACAAAAATCTATTGATGGTACAATAAAATGGAATTTTTTATTTGGTTCTGATTTTATTGAAACAATATATATTCCTGAAAAAAAACGAGCAACTTTATGTATCTCTTCTCAAGTTGGTTGCATGCTCAAATGTAGTTTTTGCGCTACTGGTAGTTTAGGATATAAACGAAATTTATTGGTTTCAGAAATTATTGGTCAAATATGGTTTGCTATCAATAAAATACGTGAATATCAATTTAAAAATCCAGCTCTCCCGAAAATAAAAAATATTGTTATGATGGGAATGGGTGAGCCATTATTAAATTTAAAAAATGTTTTAATTGCAGTAGATATTATTTTAAATAGTCATAGTTTTAATTTTTCTAAAAATAAAGTCACTTTATCAACTTCAGGTATTGTTCCGGCAATAAATAAAATTGCAGGTAAAATTGATATTTCGCTAGCTATATCTTTACATGCACCTAATGATATAATACGTAATATGATTATGCCTATCAATAAAATTTATAATATTAATTCACTGCTTTCATCTGTAAAAAATTATTTACTTTACTCTAAAGCCAATAAGAGTATTGTTACAATAGAATATGTAATGTTATTAAATATTAATGATCAATTAAAGCATGCTAAAGAATTAATCAATTTATTAAAAGATATCTCATGTAAAATTAATCTAATTCCATGGAATCCTATTAAAAACTCTTTCTATAAATGCAGTAATTACACTAGAATTATTATTTTTTTTAACTATTTAAAAAGTAATGGTTATACTGTAACTATTAGAAAGAATAGAGGGTCTGACATTGATGCAGCTTGCGGGCAATTGATTGGGAAAATAAAATAAGATGTAATAAAAACAATTAATTTTTAAGGATTTTATTATTTAATAAGTTTTTTAAAATCAAAATAATTAACAAAGATACTAAAAAGGTTTTAAAATTATATGGGTACCGTATATCGATCAATTAGAGGTATGCATGATTTTCTTCCTGTTGAAGCGACTTATTCTCATTCAATAGAAGAATATATAAAAAATATTTTACATCATCATGCATATTTTGAAATTCGTTTTCCAGTTGTTGAAGAAACTGGTTTATTTAAAAAAGCTATTGGAAAAAACACAGATATTATTAATAAAGAGATGTATAATTTTTATGACAAAAAGAAAAAAACAATTTCTTTACGACCAGAAGGAACTGTTAGTTGTATACGTGCATGCATACAAAATAATATGTTTTATCAATCTCAGGTTCAAAAATTATGGTATCATGGACCTATGTTTAGATACGAAAGACCTCAAAAAGGACGTTTTAGACAATTTTATCAATTAGGAGTAGAATACTTTGGTTGCAATGATATAGTAGTAGATTATGAAATTATTATTTTAACAGTAAATATTTTAAAAAATTTAAATTTATTATCTAATGTAAAATTAGAAATTAATTCAATCGGAACTTTAAAAGATAGAAAAAATTTTTCATTAGTTTTAAAAAAATTTTTTCAAAAGCATATAATTCATTTAACAAAACATGAAAAAAACTTATTATCTAGGAACCCTATTCGTATTTTAGATAGTAAAAATCAAAATATTGTTAAGTTATTAAAATTAGCTCCAAAATTAAATAATTATCTCAGTAAATCATCATATACTCGTTTTGAACAATTATGTAATTTATTAAATTCTTCAAAGATAGATTTTATTATAAATCATCAATTAGTTCGAGGATTAGATTATTATAATGATACTGTATTTGAATGGAAATCAAAAGATAATTTAGGATCTAATCATGCAGTTTGTTCCGGAGGTCGTTATGATAATTTAATAGAATATTTAGGAGGAAAAAAAAATTCTGCAATGGGGTTTGCTATTGGAATAGAAAGATTATTAATTATTAAAAAATCAGTTGATACATTTTATTTTAATTATTTAACAATTGATATTAACGTCCTAGTAGTAGAAGTAGCATATTTAATGTTAGCTATTAATGTATCAGAAAAACTACGTCTTACTTGGCCAGATTTAAAAATTAATACTTGTTTACAGGTAGTTAAGAAAAAAAATTATACTAAATTTTCTAAAAATATAAAATCAAAATTTTTACTAGTTTTTAGTTCAAGAGCATTAAATATGAATAAAATTTTAATTAAAAACATGTTTCATAAAGAAACGTATATTCCATTGAATAGAATTTTTCAAAATCCATGTATATTTAAAAAATAATATTCTATAAATACAGAAATAATATTAAATTCATGATTATGAATCACGTAATTATTTTTATAGCATTTTTAATGCTCAAAATTATTAATATTTTGTCAAGGATATAAGTTATATGACATTTCAAATTATGAAAAAAAATGATTTTAAAATATGGAATTTAATTGAAAAAGAAAAAATTAGACAAGAGTCATGTATTAATTTTATTGCTTCAGAAAACTATGCTAGTAATTCAGTATTAGAAGCTCAGGGGTCCTGCTTAACTAATAAATATGCTGAAGGTTATATTTCAAATCGTTTTTATAATGGATGCGAAGTTATCGATGAGATTGAAAAAATAGCCATTCGTAGAGCTAAAAAATTATTTAATGTTAATTATGCTAATGTTCAACCTCATTCGGGTTCTCAAGCTAATTTTGCTGTTTTTCAAGCGCTATTAAAAAATAATGATGTCATATTAGGTATGAATTTAAGTCATGGAGGGCATTTAACTCACGGTTCTCCTATAAATTTTTCAGGAAAAATTTATAAATCATATTCATATGGTTTAAATAAATCTGGTGAAATAGACTATCAAAATTTTAAACACTTAGCATATTTATATCGTCCTAAAGTAATTATTGGTGGATTTTCGGCATACTCGGGTATATGTGACTGGAAATATATGAGAAAAATTGCAGATCAAGTAAATGCTTATTTTTTTGTAGATATCTCGCATGTTGCTGGATTAATTATTGCAGGATTATATCCTAATCCATTAAAATATGCACATGTTGTCAGTACAACAACACATAAAACGTTAGGAGGTCCAAGAGGAGGTTTGATAATTTCTTGCAGTCAAGATAAAAGTTTGTATAAAAAACTTGATTCAGCAGTATTTCCGGGAAGTCAAGGAGGTCCTTTAATGCATGTAATTGCAGCTAAAGCAATTGCTTTTAAAGAAGCATTGAATCCAAAATTTTTATTATTACAAAAAAAAATTTTAAATTTTTCAAAAATTATGGTTGAAATTTTTCTTAAACGCAAATTTTCCGTTATTTCTGGGAAAACAGATAATCATTTATTTTTAATTGATCTATCTCAAAATCAAATTACAGGAAAAAAGGCTAGCAATATACTAGCAAGTGCAAATATTATAGTAAATAAAAATACTATTCCTAATGATCCACAAAAACCATTTATCACATCTGGTATTCGAATTGGAACACCTGCTATTGTAAGACGAAAAATTAAAAAAGATGATGTTATCAAGATAACACATTGGATATGTGATATCTTGAATAATCCAAACGATAAAATTCAAATAAATAATATACGAACAAATATTAAGAAAATATGTAAAAAACATCCAATATATCATCTTTAAAATTTTTTTAAATAATTTATCAAAAATATTAAAAGATTTATGTAAAACATAATTTTTATATATATTTTTATTCTTTAGAAAAATTATATATAAATAATATTATTTTATAATCTATAACATACATTAAATATTTTTTATATTATTAAAATAATAATTTTGTGATTATTTTTATATATTTATTCTAAATATTTTCTTATTTTAAGATATATAAATTTATTCATTAATATTAAATAAAAAATATTGGTTTTATAAAAATTAAATTGCTATTTAATAAATAACTCATATTGAATTATTTAATATAATGAATAATAAATAATATTTACCATAACGATATTGACATTTTTTATAATAAACTTATTTAATTAAAATCCATAAAGGATTTATTCCTAATAATTTTTTTTTTTTTAAAACTAAATAACCATTTTTTAAATTAATATTATATATATTCATAGAATTAGAGATTTCTCCAACTACTATTAATAACTTTCCATTTTTACTAATATAAAAAGAACGGGGCTGTAGAACAGTTTGATAAGTATGTATATAAAATAAAAAACCTGTTTCAATATTAATTGTAAAAAGTGAAATAATATTGTTTGCGCGATCACAAGCATATAAATAAAGTCCGTTTGAATGAATATGAATATCTGAAGACCACGGAGTTTTTTTATAAGGTTTAACAATTAATGAGATAGATTGTAGGAACAATAATTGTGATTTTATATGATTAATTATCCATACATTAATTGTTCCCTCAAACTCATTAATAGAGTATAAAAAATTATTTGATGGATGAAACGAAATATGCCTAGGACCACTATTTTTTTTTGTTTGGATGATGTTTTTTAAAGAAATATTAATTTTTTTTTTAAAATCTAAATTTATATCAAAAATATATATTTTGTCTTCCTTTAAAGCTGAAACAAAAATTAAATTATATTTATAATGCATTTTTATAAAATGACATCCTTTAATATTTTGAAAAAAATAAATATTTTTTTTAATTAATCCAGACTTATTTAACAAATAAATACTAAATCCATTTCCATGAAAAGATGCACAAAGTAATATTTTTTTATTGTGATTTAAAGAAATGTAATTAGATGTGTTAAACATACTAGTTTCTTGTATTTTTTTTAATCTATAATCGGGAAACATTTTATATATAAGGATCTTATGAGGAAAATTTTCTCCAATATATAATAAGCAATTATCTTTACAGTAAGCTAATGGCTGAGGAAATCCATTTGTATCAATAACTTGTTTATTTAGTAACATATTTTTTTTTTTTAAAATCCAATATTCAACTTTTTTTCCTTTAGAACAAGAAATAAAGATATTATTTTTCATATTTCATCCTGTATAAATTACTTTACTTCGAATAAACTATTATAAAAAATTTTTCATTTTATTACTCAAATAATAAGAATCATAGGTGTTAATTGAAGAAATATGAATTACATACTACAAAACATATTTGAATTTAAAAATAAATATAATATTCTATATGAGATTAATTATTTATGATTAATAATAGATTTTATAAACTTTTTTATCCATTTTAGTAAAAATGTATCATTTAAAAATTTTTTATATATATATATTTTATATTTTAATACCTTCCAAACTTTTGGATGTTTAATAATTTTTTTATACAACCAAGAAACATTTAAGACATTATCTTTAAAAAAAGATATACAAACTTTATCTGAATAATATTGAATTTTTTTTATTCCAATTTTTTTTGAAAAAATCTTTATTTGAGCTAATAAAAATAAATTTTTTGTATATCTCGGTAATTGACCAAATAAAAAAAACATTTTATTTTTAATTTTCTTTAATTTTTTGTTTTTTTTTGTACATGCGATTTCTCTATAAAAATTTAGTCGTACATTGATATCTGAAATATAATTTTCTGGTAAAACTGTAGATACGTTTAGTTTGAGTTTAACCTCTCTAATATTATTATTTAACTGATCCATTGAGGTTATATCTTTATTTTCTAACAATCTTTTAATTGCTATATTTAAAAATTTTTTATATAATTCAATTCCTAAAGTATTAATATGTCCACTTTGATTTTTTCCTAGTAATTCACCAACTCCTCTAATTTCTGAGTCATAGGTTGATAAGGTAAACCCAGAACCTAAATTGCTAAATGATTTTATGAGATTTAATCTTTTTTTCGATTTTTCTTTAATTTTTTTTGTATGTGATATTAAAAAAAAAGCATATGCCTGTCGACTAGAACGACCTATTCGTCCACGTAATTGATGTAATTGTGACAGTCCAAATTTATCAGCATTTTCTATAATCATTGTATTAACGTTACTAATATTAATTCCAGTATCTATAATTGTAGTACATACTAAAATATCAAATTTTTTATGGCAAAAATCATACATAATTTTATATAAATCATTTCTATTCATTTTTCCGTGACTGATTTTAATACGAGCTTCTGGTATTAGTTTAGATAAATATTCTTTTTTTTCTTCTATATTCTTTATAGAATTGTAAACATAATATACTTGCCCGTTTCTTTTTAACTCTGATAAAATAACTTTTCTTATAACTTTAGAACAAAAAAAATGAACAAAAGTTTTTATTTTTAAGCGCTTTTTAGGAGGGGTTGATATAATTGATATATCACGTATTCCTAAATAAGACATATTAAGAGTTCTTGGAATTGGTGTAGCAGTTAATGTTAAAATATCAATATTAAGATATAATTCTTTAATTTTTTCTTTGTGACGTACTCCAAAACGATGTTCTTCGTCAATAATCAGTAATCCTAAATTATTCCATACCAAATGTTTTGATAAAATTTTATGAGTTCCAATTAAAATATGTATTAATCCATTTTTTATTTTTTTTTGAATAGATAATTCATGTTTTTTTTTCGTAAAACGTGAATATATATCAATATTATAAATATATTTAGAAAATCGATTTTTAAAAGTTTCATGGTGTTGTTGAGCTAAAATTGTTGTTGGAACAAGAACTGCAACTTGTTTATTGTTATTTAAAGCAATAAATACAGCTCTCATTGCTACTTCTGTTTTTCCAAAACCAACATCACCACATAATAAACGATCCATAGGAATAGAACTTTTCATATCTATTATAATTTCTTGAATAGATTTTTTTTGATCATCTGTCAATTTATATGAACAATTTTTACAAAAATTTTTATATTTTAAAGAATCTTTTTTAAAAGAAAAACCTTTTTGTAAAGATCGATGAGAATTGATATCAATTAATTGAACTGCTAAATCACACATATTTTTTTTTATTTTTTGACATTCCTTTAACCATTTTTTATTTCCTAAAGTATCTAAAGAAATTTTAGAAATTTTTATACGATTATATATACTAATTAAATGGAGTGAAGTAACTGGAACATATAACTTTGCTTTATTAGCATATTGGATAACAAAATAATCTGCAATTATGTTATTTTTTTTTAATGAATTTAACCCAATATATTTTCCAATTCCATATTGAACATGAACAACTAATTGATTTTTTTTAAATATTTTTTTTTTTTTCGAAAAAGTGCTTGTATTTTATTTTTTTCAATATATTTTATTATTTTTTTTTTCATTGAATGTATATTTTCCAGATATAGTAAAAATAAAGAAATAATAATAATTATTTTTATTAAATTATACGTAATTAACTTACTATTTTATTAAATAAAAATTAAAAATTCCATATAGTATATTTATATTTTTAATTTAAATTTTATATAGATAAAATTCTGTTAATATCATTAATAACTATTTTTAAAAATTGAAATAATATTTATAATAATTTTTTAAAAATTCTTATCTTTTGAAAATATACATATTAAATGTTATAAAAATTTTAAATAATTATAATCTCTGTTATATTATTGATAATATTTAACATTAAAATATTAATTTATAATGTATACATAAATAAATAAAAATATTATTTTTTAAAAATTTTTACATTTTATTTAAAAAAATAATTAGAGTATAGTTATCAAAAATTATTTTAATTTAAGTAATTATTTACTGAATTTTATTAGATGATAAATATATTGTTTACGCATATTTTTATGTATCTTAAAAATATTTTATTTAAAGAGATTAAATTTTATAATTTTTATTATATAAATTATTATACTTTTATTATATCATGATATAAAATATTAAAATAAAAACTCAGTATCAAGATAATAATTTTTATTAATCTTTAAATTAAGTAATAATCGTAACTTAATAAAAAACTGTTTTAAATATATACTATATAAATATATATTTTACATTTATGGATAATTTTTAATATGACAATTAAAATCGCTATCAATGGTTTTGGACGTATTGGAAGAATGGTTTTTAGAATAGCTCAAAACAGACCGAATATAGAAGTAGTAGCCATTAATGATTTATCAAGCGCAAAATATATTGCTTATATGTTAAAATATGATTCTACTCATGGTATATTTTCTGGATCTATTAAAGATAATGGTAATATATTAACTGTTAATAAAAAAACCGTTTATATTTTTTCAGAAAAAAATCCTAAAAAAATAGATTGGAAATCACTTAATATTGATGTTGTGATTGAATCTACTGGAATATTTTTAACAACTGATTTAGCTCTTTCACACATAGAATCTGGAGCTAATAAGGTTATATTAACTGGCCCTCCAAAAGATAATACTCCTATGTTTGTAAGAGGAGTTAATTTTAGTAAATATAATAATCAAAAAATAGTTTCTAATGCATCTTGTACAACCAATTGTTTAGCCCCGTTAGCAAAAATCTTAAATGATGAATTTGAGATTATTGAAGGATTAATGACTACTGTACATGCAACTACTGCTACACAAAAAACTGTAGATGGGGTTTCTTTAAAAGATTGGAGAGGAGGAAGAAGCGCATTACAAAATATAATTCCAGCTTCTACTGGGGCAGCTCAAGCAGTAGGAAAAATTTTACCTGAATTAAATAATAAAATTACAGGTATTGCATTTAGAGTTCCAGTTGCAAATGTTTCAGTAGTAGATTTTACTGTAAGATTAAATAAAAAAATCAACTATCAAGATTTGTGTTCAGTAATAAAATTAGCTTCTAAAACATATATGAAAGATGTAATCGGTTATACAAATGAAGAATTAGTTTCTAATGATTTTAACGGATCTCATTTAACATCTATATTTGATGAAAAAGCTGGTTTATCATTAAACAAAAATTTTATGAAATTAGTATTATGGTATGATAATGAAGTAGGTTACTCTAATAAAGTATTAGATTTAGCTGAATGGATTACATCAAAATAATTTAAGATTCATTACTATTTATTCTTTAAATTAACTAATTTTGACAGTATTAAAAATAGTTCTTTTTGATACTGTCACGTATACATAAAAAAATATAATTACAGGTAAAAAGATTTAATAAAATAAATAAATTTGTATTAAATAAATTTAAAAATATACTAGATATAGCCTATTAGGCTGGTTAGTAAAACTAATAAGTTATACAGCTGGTAATTTTAAGTAATTAATTTCAGAGTTAACTAATTGGATCCATTTCTTTACTCGTTTATTAGTTAATCTTGATTGATTATCTTCATCAATTGGTAATCCAAAAAAATGGCTTTTATTTTTTTGAGCTTTAGAACATTCAAAAAAATAATCTATTACCGGCCAACTACCAACGAATTGTACATTT
Organism: Buchnera aphidicola (Cinara strobi); assembly: GCF_900560745.1. Lineage (NCBI taxonomy): Bacteria > Pseudomonadati > Pseudomonadota > Gammaproteobacteria > Enterobacterales > Erwiniaceae > Buchnera > Buchnera aphidicola. Next base: position 229,193 of record NZ_LR025085.1, read on the forward strand.
TTTTTTTTTAAAAAATGATACATTATACCAATAGAATCACAAAAATATTCTGAGTATTCTTCTTGATCCCCACATCCAAATAAAGCAACTATTTTTTTGTTTAAGTTTATTTTTTCTAATATAGGAAGCGAGTCTTCCCAATCACACTGGAGTTCACCATAATACCATGTAGATATCCCGAAAAATAAAATATTAAATTCTTCTATTTTACTTAATGGAGCATTAGAAATATCAAATATTTCTGATTGGTTTTTTCCTAGTTCATGATGTATTTCATAAGCAATTTTTTCAGTATTTCCAGTATCACTACCATAAAAAATGCCAATTTTTTTCATTTTTAACCTTTTTTAAGTTAAGTATATCAAGTTATAGGTTTAAATAATTATAATATTCATATTTGAATGTTGTTTACTATTTAAGAGTATAGCAACTCAGAATATTTAAAAAAATAAATTTTGAATAATTTATTTTTTTAAATGATCTGTCAATAATGATTAATATATCCATAAAATAGATGTAGAAATACTACAAAAAGTATTTTGTTTATACTATACATATAGTATGTTATATTATGTTTTAAAAAAAATATTTTTAATTATATATTTTAATGACATATTAATAACTTTACTTAAATGTTATAAAATATATATTAAAAACATATTTTTATTTAAATAAGAAAACATTCTTATATTAAAGAATATTTTTTTTACAAAAATATTATTTTTTTATTTTATTTAAAAATCACTGCTTAATAAGCATGTTTTATTTGAATCACCTTAATAACTAATATCTTCATTATGAATATTGAACTTTCTGATATTTTTTTAATAAATTAAAGATAATAATTTACTTAATTAAATTTGTAATATAAATAAGAATTCTATATATATAACAATATTATTTGTAGTTATTATAAAACTAATAAATATAAAATATTACTATATTTTCTCATATGTTAATTTTTTTAAAAGTTCTAATAATCATTAGAACAAAAATATAAAAATAATATTTTAACTTAAATTTAGTATGTAACAATATTATAAATTAAAAAAAATCAATTTCTTCAAAATAAAATTTTAAAAATATTTTTATTTAAAATAGATATCAGTGAATTAAAAAAATAGATAGAATTATTTTATTCTGTTCTATTACTATAGAAACATTTAATAAATATTTTTACTTTGATTATACATATATAATTAAAATTGTTAATACATATCAAAATATGTATATAAATTAATAATTATACAACATTTAGAATTTTTTGTTGTTACATTCTATTTACATCTAAAATTTTAAAAAACTATAAAATTACTAATTAATTTAAAAAAAATACATTATATCTCAGCCTAAAATAGATAAAAAGAGTTTTTATGTCAACTTTTTATTGAAATTAAGAAAATTTATTGTATTTATTATTTAATAAATTTTAATTTAAATTATATTTAAATTAAAAACGATAAAATTTATCGTATTTACTAATAGGGCTAAACAATATTTATGAATAATTTTTTTCTCGAAAAACTAGTTAATGATAAACTAAATAGCAAAAAATATGTGAAAGACTTTTCACCAAATGGTCTTCAGGTAGAAGGAAAATCGGAAATAAAAAAAATTATTACTGGTGTAACAGCTTGTCAAAAATTATTAAATCAAGCAATTAAATATAATGCAGATGCTATTATTGTTCATCACGGGTATTTTTGGAAAAATCAAGATCAAAAAATTTTAGGAATGTATAAAAAGCGATTAAAAACACTATTATCTCATGATATAAATCTCTATAGTTGGCATTTACCGTTAGATATAAATTCTGAATTTGGAAATAATGTTCAACTAGGAAAATTATTAAATATTTCTATTCAAGGAAAAATATCACAATACGTTTTATTTGGTCAATTTAATCGATTTCATACTGCCGAATCATTAAAAAATATTATAGAAAAGAAATTAAAAAGAAAACCTTTTCATTATGGACAAACAGGTCCTAAATATATTAAAAATATTGCATGGTGTACCGGAAAAGGGCAAAATTTTTTTAACCAAGCAATAACTTCAAATATTGATGCTTATTTAACAGGCGAAGTATCAGAAGAAACAATACACATAGCTGAAGAAAATAATATTCATTTTTTCTCTTTAGGTCATCATGCAACAGAAAAATCAGGAATTAAAAAATTAGGACAATGGTTATATCAGAAAGATAATAGTTTAATTATAACTTTTATTGATATACATAACCCTATTTAATCATCATATAAACAATACACAATCATTCTTTTTATTACATATAATATTAGTAAAAAAAATATGAAAAAAAATAATAAAAAAAAATCAATCTCTGATTATGGATGGTTATATGTAAATAATCGATTATTCTTAGAAAATTTTTATCAAAAGTTTTTGCTTAATCCTAAAAAATTAAATATATATTGGAGAAATATATTTTCTGATATATCGAATACTATCGATTCTAAAAATAATGGAACTTGCAATAAAATCATCCAAAAAAATCAAAATGATATAAGTAGTAATATTTTTTCAAAAAAAACATCATATATCCATGATCAAGTTTGTTTACAAGAACGATTTTTTAATTTAATAAACGCTTATCGTTTTTTTGGACATCAAATATCTAAACTAAATCCGTTACAGTATAAAAAAAAAAATAAAATTCCTGAGTTGTCTAAATATTTTTATAATATACAAAAAGAACAATTAAATCGACTAATTAATTTTGATTTGTTATTTTTTAAAAAAAATTCTAATTCTTTTAAAGAAGTATATTTATTTTTTAAAAAAAAGTATTGTAGTAACATTGGGTTTGAATATATGCATATTAATAATTTAAAGGAAAGAAAGTGGTTACAAGATTATATAGAAAATAATAATTTAGAAAATTTTTTATTATCACATGAAAAAAAAGAATTATTAAAAAATTTAATTAAATCTACTATATTTGAAAAATTTATTCATACTAAATTTCCAGGAAGTAAAAGATTTTCTCTAGAAGGTTGTGATGCTCTTATTCCAGCATTAAAAACTATAATAAAATTTAGTTTTACAAAAAAAATTAAAAAAATATTTTTAGGAATGGCTCATCGCGGACGATTAAATGTCATGCATAATATATTAAATTATAATGTATTAAAAATGTTTCAAGATTCGTTTCAAAAATATAAAGAATTTAATGGAACTGGAGATGTTAAATATCATATAGGATTAAAAAAAAAAATTCAAATAAAAGAAAAATCAATCGAAATTAATTTATTAGACAACCCGTCTCATTTAGAAATTATTACCCCTGTAGTTATTGGGTGCTGTAAATTTTTTATAGAAAAAAAATATAACTTCAATAATATATTACCAATTATTATACATGGAGATGCAGCTTTTTCTGGGCAAGGAGTAATACAGGAAACCCTTAATATGTCGCAAGTTCCAGGATATAATGTTGGTGGAAGTATACATATTATCATAAATAACCAAATCGCTTTTACAACTTCTAAAAAAAAATATTTAAGAAGTAGCGCATATTGTACAGATATTGCTAAAATGATTGATTCGCCGATATTTCATGTAAATGCCGATCATCCTGAGTCAGTGATTTTTGTAGTTTTATTAGCCTTAAAATTTCGATTCTTATTTAATAAAGATGTTTTTATAGATCTTATTGGTTATCGACGATTAGGACATAATGAAGCAGATGATCCTTACATCACGCAACCATATATGTATCATTTAATTAAAAACCATGAACGTGTATGTAGCTTATATGCAAAAAAAATAATTAAAAAAGAAAATAACAACGAGAATTTGTATAATCATTTATGTCATCATTTTAAAAAAAAATTATACATTCAGCTAAAATCATCACCAATGATTCAAAAAAAATTAAAAATTTTAAAAAAAAAATATGTATTATCAGAACAATTATTACCTAAAAGAATTTGTTCTAAAACTTTAAAAAGTATAGCTAGTCAATTATTTACGCTTCCAAAAAATTTTGTAATGCATCAACAAGTAAAAAAAACTTTTTATAATCGTACTCAAATGGCCGTAAATAAAATGAAGCTGGATTGGGGAGCTATAGAAAATTTAGCATATGCTACACTCATGTATTACGGGATTACATGTAGATTAACTGGAGAGGATGTTGGTAGAGGAACATTTTCTCATAGACACGCAACTATTATATGTCAAAAAAATAATACAATATATATTCCATTAAAAAATTTATCTAAATTTCCAGGATCATTTTATATTTGGGACTCAGTTTTATCCGAAGAATCTGTTTTAGGGTTTGAATATGGGTATTCTATGGTTTCAAATAAATTATTAAATGTATGGGAAGCTCAATTTGGTGATTTTTCTAATGGCGCGCAGATTATTATTGATCAATTTTTAGTATCTAGTTTTCAAAAATGGGGTTATTCTTCTCCATTAGTGATCTTACTTCCTCACGGTTATGAAGGTCAAGGACCGGAGCATTCTTCAGGAAGATTAGAGCGTTATTTACAACTATGCGCTCAAAAAAATATTAGAATTTGCATACCAACTACAGTTTCTCAAATGTATCATATACTATTAAATCAAGGATGGTCCTATTCTAGAAAACCTCTTATTATTTTTACACCAAAATCTCTTCTTAGAAATCCATTAACATTTGTTTCTATTAAAAAATTATCAGATGAAAAATTTCATAAAATATTATTTATAATTCCAGAAAATAAAGTAAATTTAATAAATCGTGTTATTTTTTGTTCCGGGAAAATATATTATGAATTATTAAATTTTTATAAAAAAAACAAAATTATGGATACTATAATAATCCGTATCGAACAATTATATCCTTTTCCGTTTGTAAAAATAAATAATATTTTAATCAAATACCCTAGTTTAAAAAATTTTGTATGGTGTCAGGAAGAACCTATGAATCAGGGTAGCTGGACATATATTTATTTTTATTTTAAAAAATATATATTTATAAAAAATAATATAAAATTATTACGATATGTTGGTCGATCTAAATTATCTTCTACTGCAGAAGGAAACTTTAGAGATCATCAAATAAATCAAAAAAAAATTATAAAAAAGGCATTCTTTGTTTATAAATAATTTATTAAAAAGCAGAAAATATGAAAAAAAACATTAAAATTATAGCTCCGAGTTTACCTGAATCTATTAATAATGCAATAATACTAAAATGGCATAAAAAAATAGGAGATGTTGTTAAAGAAGATGAATTAATCATTGAAATTGAAACTGATAAAATTATATTAGAAGTTGCATCCCCTGCAAGTGGAATTTTATACTCACAAATGTTATTAACAGGAGAAAAAATAAAATCAAAAACTATCTTAGGTTATATAAAGCAAAAAAAAAATGAGAATATTACAAAATATATTTCTAACATATCTCATAAGAAATATAATTCTACATATTTTTTTACTCCAAAAATGAGAAGATTAATATCAAACTATAAAATAAATAAATTAAATATAAAAGGAGTAAGAATGAATGGTAAAATTACTAAAGATAATTTTATCATTACAAATGAAGAAAATAAAAAAAAAAGAAAACAAGAAAACATATTATTTCAAGAATCAATCAATTCAAAAGAAAAAAAAAATATACGTAATATTCAAAGAATTACAATGAGTCCTTTAAGAAAAAAAATATCTGAAAGGTTATTATCAACTATTCAAAATACTGCAATGTTAACGACATTTAATGAAGTTAATATGCAACAAATTATTTTAATTAAAAAAAATTATCAAGATATTTTTAAAAATACACATAAATCACGATTAGGTTATATGTCTTTTTATATTAAAGCTGTTACTCAGGCATTAAAAAAATTTCCTGAATTAAATGCATCTATTGAAGGTACTGATATTTTATATCATAATTATTATGATATCAATATCGCTGTATCTACACCAAGAGGATTAATAACTCCTATTTTAAAAAACACTGATTGCTTATCTATGTTAGAAATTGAAAAAAAAATTCAATATTTTTCTAACCTAGGTCAATCTGGAAAACTAAAATTAGAAGATTTAGAATCTGGAACTTTTACAATTACTAATGGTGGTGTATTTGGATCATTAATGTCAACACCTATTATTAATCCTCCTCAAGTAGCAATTTTAGGAATGCATAATATCATCAATAGACCTGTAGTTATAGATAATGAAATCTTAATAAAACCAATGATGTATTTAGCATTATCTTATGACCATCAATTAATTGATGGTAAACAGGCTATACAATTTTTAAAATGTGTTAAAGAAAACATAGAAGATATTTCTAGAATTCTATTAGATTTATAATAATAAGATAGTAAAAAACTGATATATGTAAATATGTACTTAAAAAAAATATTTTATTTATTAAAATATATATATTCAGTACCAGGAGATAATTATAAAAAAACAATATTAATTAATTAATATTATTATCATATTAATAATTAATTAAATAAAAATAATCATTTTAATCAATGACTTTTACTTTTAGTAACTACATATGCTTGTGCTTATAAACATCAATAAAATTTAGATAATAATATTTATTTTCTATAAAGAAAATATATTAAGCAACATATACAATTATTTTTTTATTAAAAAATTTTGGATATAATTATGAAAAACAAAAAAATAGTATTAATGCGACATGGAGAAAGTCAATGGAATCAATTAAACCAATTCACTGGATGGAAAGACGTTGAGTTATCTGAAAAAGGAAAAAAAGAAGCGTTATATGCAGCTAAATTATTAAAGAAAAACAATTTTTTTTTTGATATAGCTTATACATCGGTTTTGAGAAGAGCTATTCATACCTTATGGATACTTTTAGATCAATTAGACCAAATGTGGATACCAACACATAAATCATGGAAATTAAATGAACGTAATTATGGTGCACTAGAAGGTTTAAACAAAGAAACAACAGTAAAAAAATATGGTTCAGAAAAAGTATTACTATGGAGAAGAAGTTTTTTAATATCCCCACCTAATATGGATAATGTTAGCCATTTAAATTTAAAAAATGAAAGAAAATATAAAGAAATAGAAAAAACGAAAATACCCGCTAGTGAAAATTTGGAAATGACATTAAAACGAGTAGTCTCTTATTGGAATTCTTCCATTGTTCCTCAAATAAAACAAAATAAGTCAGTTATTATTGTCGCTCATGGTAATTCATTACGGGGGTTAATGAAATATTTAGGTAATATTAATAATAAAGATATTATGAATTTAGATATTGCTACTGGATCTCCACTAATATATGAATTTTCTAATGAAATGAAGCCATTAAAATATTATTATTTATAAAAACATGTTTATTAAAACATAAACAGGTATTAAAAATATTCTATAAATTATATTTTAAATATTTTTAAGATTACATTATATTTAAATATATAAATGTATATAAATAAAATTATTTTTTATATATTCTCAATATTCGTATTTTAATTAAATTTCATTAAACATAAAATGATCTTACGACATAAAATATATATAAAATATTAAGGTTATGCAATTATAATGATTAAAAAAATAGGAGTTTTAACAAGCGGTGGTGACGCTCCGGGGATGAATGCAATTATTCGGTCTATTGTATACACTGCTTTAAATAATAATCTAGAGATATTAGGTATATGTAATGGTTTTTTAGGATTATATCAAAATGATATGATACCTTTAGGTTATCATAATGTTGTTCATTTAATTAATAAAGGTGGAACATTTTTAGGTTCTTCTAGATTTTCAGAATTTAAGTTAGAGAGAACCCGATTAACTGCTATAGAAAATATTCTTAAGAGAGGAATTGATTTTTTAATTATAATTGGTGGAGATGGCTCATATATGGGAGCTAAATTTTTAACAGATATGGGTGTTCCTTGTATAGGAATCCCCGGAACTATAGATAATGATGTTTCAGGGACTGATTATACAGTTGGTTTTTTTACAGCATTAGAAACGGTAGTAGCTGCTATTGATAAATTAAGAGACACTTCTGTTTCTCATAATAGAATTTCTATTGTAGAAATTATGGGTCGTCATTGCGGAGATTTAACATTATCAGCCTCTATTGCTGGGGGATGTGAATTTACAGTTATTCCAGAAATTATTTATAAAAAAGAATTATTATTACTAGAAATAAAGAAAAGTATAAAGAAGGGGAACAACCATTCAATTATTGCGATTACTGAACATGTATGCGATGTATCTAAGTTAGCTAAATATATTCAAAAAAAAACTAATCAAGAAACACGTGCTACAATACTTGGGCATATTCAACGAGGAGGAGTTCCAGTTGCATTTGATAGAATTCTAGCATCTCGAATGGGAGAATACGCAGTTAAGTTATTATTAAAAGGATATCAAGGGATATGTGTAGGGATAATTAATGAAAAAATGGTTCATCATAATATTAATTATGCATTAAAATATATGAAAAAGTCTTTCAAAAAAGAATGGTTATATGTTTTACAAAAATTATCATAATATAGATATTTAAAATATAAAACCAGCTATAAAATTTGTTATAAGTGCCGGTAGTCCGGCGCTTATATTTCATTTTATAAAAAGAAACCTAATAATTATTATAAAAATATTTTTAACAATTTAATTATAACTATTTTTATATAAGAACAGAAGATATATTTCAATACAATAAAAATTGAATATGTTAAGTATTTATTATTTCAATAATTTTAGTAAATTCTTTGATCTTCAAGGAAGCGCCTCCTATTAAAAGACCATCAATATCTTTTTGATATATAAATTCTTTTGCATTTTTTTTATTAATAGAACCTCCATATTGCATAAAAAGATTTTTAATTTTATGATCTGATTTTTTTATTATATAATTACGTATAAAATGAATTATTGATTGTACTGACTTAGGATTAGCAGCGCGTCCAGATCCAATAGCCCATAAAGGCTCATAAGCAATAATGGAGTTATCAAAGATATTTGTTTTATAAGGATTCATATTAAATATTGTATCTATTTGCTGAATACACACTTCTTTAGTTTTATTTTCTTCTTTTTCTTTTATAGTGTCACCAATACACAAAATTGGAATTAAATTTTGTTCTTTTAGAATACAAAATTTTTTCGCAATCATTGCATTAGTTTCATTATGATAAAAACGTCTTTCTGAGTGACCAATAATAACATATTTTATTTTTATATCTTTTATCATTAAAGAAGAAATTTCTCCTGTAAAAGAACCACTTAAATGACAATCAATATTCTGAGCTCCTAAAAAAAAATTTTTTTTATCTAAAGGTATACAATTTTGAATAATGTTAGCATATAAAATTGGTGGAGCAATAATAGTAGTGCAATTATTAGAATATGATTCTAAGAATAGATTTAATGGTTTAAAGAAATTTCTAATTAATTTTGTATTTCCATTTAACTTCCAATTTCCTATAATAATAGGTTTTATCATTTCAAAAGTACCTATGTAAGCAATTATTGGAGTATATGATATACTCAAATAATTGCTGAATTATAAAAAAGATTTACGCAAGCAATATAATTATATAATAGAATAACATAAATTCTTCTAGATATTTTTAAATATATTATTTGTTCGATCCCGTAATTGTTTTCCAGGTTTAAAATGAGGAACATATTTTCCCTTTAAATTAACCTTTTCGCCTGTTTTTGGATTCCTTCCAACTCTAGCAAACCGATAATGTAAAGAAAAACTACCAAACCCTCTAATTTCAATTCTATTACCTTTTTCTAAAGATAAAGACATATATTCTAAAATATTTTTTACTGCATATTCAATAATTTTGGCAGGAATATGAGTGTTTTTTTCAGTTATTCTGTTAAATAATTCTGATTTTTTCATAAACCCTCTAATAAAAATATTATAAAATATTTTATATTTTAGTAATTTCTAATTTTTAGCATCTTCAAAAGCTTGTACCATAATATTATCTATTGAATCTGAATTTATTATTTTTTTTTTTAAAAACTGATTTTTTATATTTTTTGCATGAATTTCTTCTGTTATTGTCAAATAGACTAGCCTATTTTTTTTATCAACTCCTGAAATTTGTGCAAATAAATCTTTACCAACTTCTATATCAGATAGATATATTTTTCGATAGTTTTCTGGAATATCTATAAATTTTAAACATCCTTGAACTCCTTCTTTTATATTTAATAATATAGATTTTTCTTCAATACATTGAATAGTTCCAGAAATAATAGTATTTTTTTTATTTTTTAATATATATTGATGAAGTGGATCTTCCTGTAGTTGTTTAATACCTAAAGAAATTCTCTCTCTTTCAGGATCAACCTGTAAAACAACCGCAATAATATCATCACCTTTTTTATATTTTTTAACAGCTAGATCTCCTGGAACAAACCACGACAAATCAGATAAATGAACTAAACCATCTATCCCGCCCTCTAGTCCTAAAAAAATCCCAAAATCAGTTACAGATTTTATTTTCCCTTCTACTTGTGAACCTCTATTATATTTTTCGGAAAATTTTGTCCATGGGTTAATTTGGCATTGTTTTATCCCTAGGGAAATTCGTCTTCTTGATTCATCAATATTTAAAATAGAAACACTTATTTTATCTCCAGATACAACTACTTTAGACGGATGAATATTTTTATTAGTCCAATCCATTTCTGAAACATGCACTAACCCTTCAACTCCATCTTCTATTGCTACAAAACAACCATAATCTGTTAAGTTTGTAACGAAACCAGAATGTCGACTTCCTTCAGGATAACGTTTTGATAAATTAATCCATGGATCCTTTGTTAGTTGCTTTAAACCTAATGATACTCTTGTTTTTTCTGCATCAAATTTTAATATTGTCACTTGAACATCATCACCAATTTTTACTATTTCGCTTGGATGTTTTACGCGTTTCCACGCCATATCAGTTATATGTAATAATCCATCTACACCACCTAAATCAATAAAAGCACCATAGTCTGTTAAATTCTTTACTGTTCCCTGAATAATACTTCCTTCATGCAAATTCTTTAAAAGCTGATCACGTTCTGCACTATTTTCAGATTCAATGACGGCTTTACGAGAAACAACGACATTATTTCTTTTTTGATCTAATTTAATAACCTTAAATTCTAATTCTTTTCCTTCAAGATACAATGTATCTCGAATAGGTCGGATGTCTACTAAAGATCCAGGTAAAAAAGCTCTTATTTCATTTAATTCTACAGTAAAACCTCCCTTTACTTTTCCGTTAATAATACCTACTACATTACAGGATTTTTTGTAAGCTATTTCTAATTTCATCCATGATTCATGACGTTTTGCTTTTTCACGGGATAAAATAGTTTCACCAAAACCATCCTCCATAGAATCTAAAGAAACATCTACAACATCTCCTATTTTTACTTCAATTTTTCCTTTAGAATTTTTAAATTGTTCTATTGGAATAGAAGATTCGGATTTTAATCCTGCATCTACCAAAACTACTTCATTATTTATGGATATAACTGTACCTTTAATTATAGATCCGGGTCGTGTCTCTATTTTTTTTAATGATTCTTTAAATAATTCTGCAAAAGATGTAGTCATATGAAATAATCTATTAGTATTAGATTATCAGTATTTAAATCAATTGAATTTTAAAATTAATTAAATACAAATAATGCGGTCAATAAAAACCATTTATATTTTAAAATGGTGTTAGGTATAAAAGTATAAAATTAAAAATAGGTATCTTTTATTACTTTTAATTAATTATTATATATAATAACGATTTTTTTAAAAAAAAAATAATTTTTTCTAAAAATTATTATAAATTTTTAAAAAAAAATAATATTTTCTTTATTTTTAGTATTTTCTTTAAAATAATTTTTAAAATAATTATAATGTTTAATTAAAAGTAAAATATGAATATAAATTTATATAAAACTATTCTTATATGTGTTTAAAACATATTAGAAACAATATTTATTTTCTATTCATTAAATATAAAAACAATATAACTATATTGATTATATAATAAAAATTTTTAATGGTATTAATTACATATATTTATTTAAATATATCTTTATATTAAAAGTAACTACATATTTATTTTAAGTAAAAATTTAATTGCAATTTTTAAACATTATTCTAATAATGACAAATAGAATAAAATTTTTCAAAAAATGAAGGAAATGTTTTATTTACACAAGCTGGATTTAATAGCGTAACAGGTGTCCCCGATAAACAAATTAAAGAAAAACACATTGCCATACGATGATCGTTATACGTATCAATGGTAGCGTGAAAGAATTTTTTTACTGGATGAATAATAATGAAATCAGATCCTTCTTGAACTTGAGCACCAACTTTTTTTAATTCTTTTGCCATAGCATACAAACGATCTGTTTCTTTAACTCTCCAGTTATATATATTTTTAATATATACAAGTTGCTTAGCAAATAAGCCTAGCATAGCAAGAGTCATTGCTGCATCAGGGATATGATTGCAATCTATAGTAATACCAAATAATTTTTTTTTAGTACAAATTAAAACATTTTTTTTCCATATAATTGATACCCCCATTTGCTTTAATACATCTATAAAATATCGATCCCCTTGTATACTATTATTTTTAATATCATGAATCTTAACACAACCACCTTTTATTGCTGCAGCAGCTAAAAAATAAGTAGCCGAGGATAAATCACTTTCTACTAAGTATTCTTGAGGAGAAATATATTTTTGATTGCCTAAAATATAAAATAATTTATAATCATTTAAAATATTTACAGTAACTCCAAAAATTTTCATTAAGTTAATAGTCAAATCAATATATGGCTTTGATACCAATGTACCCTGTACAACAATTTCTGTGTCCATATCTGCCATAGGAGCTGCAATTAACAAAGAACTTAAGAATTGACTAGAAATAGTTCCATTTATAATAATTTTTCCACCTAAAAAACCGCCTCTTAAATATAAAGGCGGGAATTTTTTTTTATTTAAATAATCAACTTTTGCCCCCCCTTGTCGTAGCGAATCTACTAAATGATGAATAGGTCGTTCTTGCATCCTTTCCTCACCAGTTAAAATAATCTTATTTTTTTTTAAAGACAATACTGCCAATAAAGGTCTCATAGCAGTTCCAGCATTACCTAAAAATAATTTAATTTTTTGTTTTGAAAACAAAGGACCGGAAAATCCTTGAACTGTACATGTCATTGTTTTTTTATCTAAAATATATGATATTCCTAATTTAGATAAAGCACTTAACATATACTTTGTATCATCACTATATAATAAATTCTTTAAAATTGTTTGACCTTTAGATAGAGCCGATAAAAGTAATGCTCGATTTGAAATACTTTTAGAGCCAGGTAATGTTAATTCACCAAAAATATGTTTAACAGGTTTTAAAGTTAAAGAGTTTTGCATAATAAGTCTTATCCTATAAATTTTAATATCATAGACATAATCTAAATAATGAATTGTTTTAATTAACCAAATTTTTTTTCAAATATCTTCATGAAATTAATCAAACTACGCACACCTTCAATAGGCATTGCATTATAAATAGAAGCTCTAATCCCTCCCACTAAGGAATGTCCTTTCAATCCATATAATCCATATTTTTCTGCTTCTTTAACAAAAGAATCAGTTAATTGATTTTCATTTAAATCAAAGGTTACATTCATACGAGATTGGTTTTCTGGAAATATTTTATTTGTATAAAAATGAGTAGAATTTAAATATTCATATAATAATTTTGATTTTTTTTTATTAATTTTTTCTATGACACCTAGCCCACCTAAACTTATAATCCACTTAAAAATCAGTCCAGCAACATACCATGAAAATACACTTGGTGTATTTAACATAGACTGAGATTGAGCTAATAATTGATAATCTAAAATAGAAGGGGATTTTCTATTAGTATTTTTTAACAAATCATCACGTATAATAACTAATGTAATACCAGCCGGACCAATATTTTTTTGAGAGCATGCATATATCATTCCATATTTTTTTATATTAATAACACGAGATAAAATAGTAGACGAAAAATCTCCTATAACAATTTTTTCAAAAAAATTTGGTTCTTCAAAAATTTCTATCCCTTCAATAGTTTCATTTGGACAATAATGTAAATATGCTTGACGAGATGATATTTCCCATTTTGATACTGGTAAAATATATGATTTTTTAGTATCTGTAACTTGTTTAACATTAAGAATATTAGGTTTACAATACTTTTTAGATTCTTCTGCAGCACATAGAGACCAATATCCACTATTAATATAATCTGGTTGAAAAGATGATTTTTTTATAAAATTAATAGGTATTGCTGAAAATTGCCCCCTTGCTCCCCCATGACAAAATAAAATATAATAATTTTCAGGAATATTTAATAAAAACCGTAAATTTTTTTCAATTTGCATTGTTTTTTCTATAAATCCTTGACTTCGATGACTAATTTCAGTAATTGAAAAACCAGAATTATTCCAATTAAGAAATTCTTTTTTTATTTTTGACAAAACTTTTTTAGGAAGCATTGCTGGACCTGGATTAAAATTATATTTTTTAAGCATAAATTTCACCAATAATTATTTTATAGCTTATAACTAAAATTTTTATATACAAAAATATGATTATTTTTTTTATTTATCACGTAGTATACGTCATATACTTATAGTATTTTTAAATATTTTATTCCATTCATATATGGAGATCGTAAAACTTTAGGTATTTTTATACGTCCATCTGAATACTGATAATTTTCTAAAATAGCAGCTAAAGTTCTCCCTACAGCTAAACCAGAACCGTTTAATGTATGTAAAAAAAAATTTTTTTTGTTGCTATTATCTTTATAACGTGCGTTAATTCGTCTAGACTGAAAATCACCAATTAAAGAACATGATGATATTTCACGATATAACTGTTCTGATGGTAACCATACCTCTAAATCATAAGTTTTCTGTGAAGAAAACCCTAATTCTGAAGTACATAATAATATTTTTCTATATGGTAGTTTTAATAATTGTAATATTTTTTCTGCATGATGAGTTAATATTTCTAATGTTTCTTCAGACTGACTAGGGTGAACAATTTGTATTATTTCAACTTTATCGAACTGACGGTTTCTGATAAGCCCGCGAACATTCTTACCATAAGTAGACGACTCAGATCGAAAACAAGAACTGAGAGCAGTAAATTTTAAGGGTAATAATTTAGACAATATAATCTTATTTTTTACTAAATTTACTAATGGAACTTCTGATGTAGGAATTAAAAATAAATCACTATCTTCTACTTTTCTATCATTGTTTTGGGGGGTATATATATGAAATAAATCTTTTTGAAATTTTGGTAACTGTCCAGTACCATACATACAAGACTTTTTAACAACGACAGGGACATATACTTCTTGATATCCATGTAAATTAGTATGGATATCTAACATAAATTGACCTAAAGCTCTATGTAAATGAGCAATAGAACCTTTCATAATAATATATCCTGATCCAGATATATGTGCAGAAGATTTCCAATCAAAACCTTGTAATCGACTTCCAACGTCTATATGGTTAATAACAGAAAAATTATATTTTCTTTTTTCACCCCAATAATAAATTATTTTATTACTCTTTTCTCCTACTCCAATAGGAGTGTGTGGATGTGGTATATTTGGAATAAAGCTTAACATCGTATATATTTTTTTTTTTACTGCATCTAGTTTTTTTTTTAAAGCAGAAATATAATTTCGAGAATAAATTAATTGATTTTTTAAAATATCTATTTCACTATAAATTTGCTTTCGATAAATCATGTGTTTAGATAATCTTTTATGTTCTGATATTTTATTTTCACTATTTATTTGTAATTTCTTCCGTTTTTTTTCTAATTTTTTAAACTGTTTAATATCTAAAAGATAGTTTCTTTTTTTTAGTTGTTTTTTAAAAAAAGAATAATTATTTTTAATATCATTAAAATTTAACATAGAATTTATAATCTTTAGGTATTTATGGATTAAAAAGTCAATAAATTATTTAATAATTAATTCATTACTTTTATAAAAATTTTTAATAAAAAATAATTAAAAAATATTTTTAGTTTCTAAATAACTTCTAATACTTCCTTTTGTAAGTATTATTTATATAAATAAAGTTTATTACTTATATTTTATACATCAAACAACGTTTAGTATACAAAATATATTGTATAATAATATAATTATACACAAATCTTTATTTTATAATATTAACTATTTTTTTTAAAATATTTTACAAAAATACCTTTATAGAAAGGAATGCATCATGAATCAATTAAATAATAAATATTCACAATTAATCATTATTGGATCAGGCCCGGCAGGATACACAGCTGCTATTTATGCAGCTCGATCTAATATCGATACCATTTTAGTAACTGGTCCAGAACGCGGAGGGCAGTTAATAAAAACAAATGAAATTGAAAATTGGCCAGGAGATTATGATAATCTCAGCGGAATAAATTTAATGAATCGTATGTTTAATCATGTTAAAAAATTTTCTATTAATATAATAGATGACATTATTATATCAGTAAATTTTGAAAACCGCCCTTTTAAGATAAATGGAGAAAAATATCAATATTTTTGTCAAGCAGTTATCATTGCAACTGGATCTTCTACAAGATTATTAAATATTCCAGCAGAAAATATATATATGGGAAAAGGTGTATCTACATGTGCAGTATGTGATGGGTTTTTTTATAAAGATAAGCATGTTGCTATAGTAGGAGGTGGTAATACGGCTATTGAAGAAACAATTTATTTATCGAATATTTCTCGTATTGTTTATTTAATTCACCGTCGCAATAAATTTCGGGCAGATAAAATATTAATTAGCCGTTTATATGAAAAAATAAAAAAAAATAAAAATATTGTTATATTATTTAATACAATTGTATTAGACATTTTAGGAAATAATGATGAAATGAAAAGTATTAAGATTTATTCAAAAGAAAATGAAAAAACTAAGATTATAAATATTTCAGGTTTATTTATTGCTATTGGACATACTCCAAATTCTATAATTTTTTCTAAATTTATTGACATTAAAAATAATTATGTAAAAATTAACTATGACAATAATTCTATAAAAACACAAACGAACATACCCGGAATATTTGCTGCCGGAGATGTTTCAGATCATATTTATAGACAAGCTATCACAGCTTCTGCTAGTGGATGTATGGCAGCTATTGACGCTGAAAAATATTTAAATAATATTTAATATTTTTTTTCAGCTTAAAATAAAAATAAGGAGTTTGTCTTATGAAAGAAAAATGTATAGAGATGCAAGGTATAGTAATAGATACTTTACCAAACACCATGTTTAAAGTAGAATTAGAAAATAAACATGTTATTATAGCACATATATCCGGAAAAATGAGAAAAAATTATATAAGGATTTTAACTGGAGATAAAGTAACTTTAGAAATAACTCCTTATGATTTAAGTAAAGGAAGAATAATTTTTCGTAGTAGATAAATATAATTAATAAAATTTATATAATTAAAAAATATCGTTTTTTAACAGTTATTAATTTTTACCATAACTTTTGATATAAACAATTAGTTAATAAATTTTTTAGTAATTTTAAAAACAGGATATATATGCGTACAAAGTACTGTAAGGAAATAACATCTAGCAATATAAATGAAACAGTTCTTGTATGTGGGTGGGTTGATCAAATCAGAATATTGAAAGAAATAATTTTTGTGAATATCCGTGATATTACAGGAATAATCCAAATAATTTTCAAAAAAAATAATGTTTCTTTTTTTTCATTAGCATCTAATTTAAGAAACGACTTTTGTATACAAGTTCAAGGATTAGTAGTTTTAAAAAAATCTATTTACTCCTTAAATAAAAAATTATCTAATTATCCGATAGAATTAATAGCTATTAAATTAGCTATTTTTAATAAAACCATTCCTATACCTTTAGATTATAAGAAAGAAAATAAAGAAGATATACGTTTTAAATTTCGTTATTTAGATTTACGTCGCTCAATAATGTTTTCTAAAATTAAAATAAGAAGTAAAATCACAACATTAATTAGAGATTTTTTTACTAAGAAAAAATTTTTAGAAATTGAAACGCCTATTCTTACAAAATCTACTCCAGAAGGGGCATCGGATTATTTAGTAAAAAGTCGATTATATCCAGAAAAATATTATGCTTTACCTCAATCCCCACAGTTATTTAAACAACTATTAATGATATCTGGTATAGATAGATATTATCAAATTGCAAGATGTTTTAGAAATGAGGATTTACGAGCAGATAGACAGCCAGAATTCACTCAAATAGATGTTGAAATGGCTTTTACAAAATCAGATTTTTTACGAACATTAATAGAAGATTTAATAAAAGAATTATGGTTTTATTTTAAGAATGTTAAATTAAAAAAAATTAAAACGATTAGTTATCGTGATAGTTTATTTACATATGGAACTGATAAACCTGATTTAAGAAATCCAATTAAATTTATAGAATTAAAAAATATCTTTCGTAATTATATTAATGATATATTTCCATGGTTATCAAAAAATATTAAATATCGCATTGTTTCAATTAATATCCCTAACGGGGTAACTATTCTTTCAAATAAAAAAATAAATTTTTATAAAAAATTTTTAAAAGATTTACATTTAAATTATTTTATATGTATTAAAGTTATTGATATAAAGTGTTTTATTATTGAATGTGACAATAATCTAAAGGATAAACTTAATCAAGAATTTTTAAAAAAATTATTTCAACATACATTAGTATCTAACGGAGATATTTTATTTATAGTAGCAGAAGAATATCATCTTGCTAATAAAATTTTAAGTCAATTAAGATTAAAAATTGGAATTGATTTAAAAATAACAGATCAAAAAAAAATATATCCAGTATGGGTTGTTGATTTTCCTTTATTTAAAAAAAATAAAAGAAATCATTTAAAATCTATGCATCATCCTTTTACATCCCCAAAAAATAAATTAGATGATTTTAAATCTCTTAATCCTTTAAAAATTATATCAAGTGCATTTGATTTAGTAATCAATGGACATGAAATTGGAGGTGGATCTCAACGTATTCATAATTATAAATTACAAACTTATATTTTTAATTTATTAGAATTAAACCAAAAAAATGTAATAAAAAAAGAATTTAGTTTTTTTTTAAATGCTTTAAAATATGGAGCCCCGCCTCATATTGGGCTAGCTCTAGGTTTAGATCGATTAGTTATGCTTCTAACAGATAGCGATACTATTACTGATGTTATTGCATTTCCAAAAACTAATTCTGCTACATGTTTAATGACTGGTGCTCCCTGTTAATTCTAATATAACAGTATTTTTTCTATACTGTAACTTTTATGTTTATTTTTTAACTATAGTTGTGTTAATAAACACTATTCTTTTACTTAAAAATATTTTATTTTATATATGAGGATTCATGGCTGGACATAGTAAATGGGCAAATACTAAACATAGGAAAACTGCGCAAGATATTAAAAAAAGTAAAATTTTTACAAAAATCATTAAAGATATTACAATATCTAGCATGAATAACGGTCCAGATAGCAATAAAAATTTTCAATTAAGAAATCTTTTAGAAAAAGCACGTTTATTTAACGTAGGAAAAGATATTATTGAAAAAGCAATAAAAAGAAGTACTAAAAATTCTAAAAAAGATATTTTTTACAACAAAAAATATTCAGGGTACGGCCCTTCAGGGACAGCCATAATTATACATTGTAATACAAATAATAGTAATAGAACAGTATCTCAAATAAGAAATATTTTTTCTAAATTTAATAGTCATTTAATAAAATTTAATAGCATTAAATACCTATTTAATTTTTTATTTACTATTCAAATAAATCTTGACACATATAAAAAAAATATCGTTACTAATTTAGTACAACATAATAAATCTATAATAGATTATAGAATAAAAAAACAATACTTAGTAATTAAAATTCAGAAGAGTAATTTTAAAGAAATAAAAAAATATTTTTTAATATCCGGAATTCAATTCAGTTCATTTAAACTTACAGTTCAACCTAAAAACATATATCCTATTGATGACGAAAATAAAAAAGTTCTTATAAACATGATTATGAATCTAAAAAAATTAAAGGAAACTATAGAAGTTATTCATAATGCTAAGATATAATATCTATTTATAAGAAGTATACAAAGATTTTTCCTTTTTAATATTTATTTATAATAAAAAATATAAAAAATAATCTTTTTATATTTTATAGTTAATATTATTTTACAATTATTGAATTTTTCAATTTTTAATTAAAAAAACTATTTTCTGAATTGACTATATATGATAAAACATTTAAAATTTTTACATTAAAAATATACATAATTTGTTTTAAGAACTATTAGTTATTTTTACTATATAATTTGTAATTTGTACATTGATAATTTATGTCCGTTTGATCATATGTAGTCAAAACAGACTATGCTAAATATATATGTATTATTAAAATATTTCTAACATATATTGATAATTTTACATGTATTTACTAACCTAGAATGGTTCTCTTTTCCATTTTTTATAACAACAATTATATCATCTTTTTTTAAAAATTTTTTGTTTTTTAGAAATTGTACTACTACTTTAGTAGATTTTTCGTAAGTACCAATATCTTGTAAAAATATTGGAATGACACCTTTATATAATGCTGATAAACGAAGATTTTTAATAGAATTCGATATGTAAAAAATTGGTACACTAGATTCAATTCTTGATGCAAATAAAGCAATTTTATTAGATGTTAATATAATAACAACAGCAGCTATATTCTCAAAATGATTTGCAGCATACATTGCCGAAATTGAAATTGTTTCCGAGATACTATTAAATTTTTTATTTAAACGATTTTGAAAGGAATTTATGCATGAAACCTTCTCTGCTCCTAAACAAATTTTTGACATAGTTCTGACAGTAGTTTCCGGAAAATTACCTGATGCAGTTTCTGCAGACAACATTACTGCATCTGTTCCATCTAAGACTGAGTTAGCTACATCCATAACTTCAGCGCGAGTAGGAAATGGATTTGAAATCATAGATTCCATCATCTGTGTAGCAGTAATAACTGCACGATTTAATGAATTAGTCATTTTAATTAATTTCTTTTGTACCCCAATTAACTGATGATCACCAATTTCAACACCTAAATCTCCCCTTGCAATCATAATAACATCAGATTCTAAAATAAGATCTTTCATAATTTTATCAGATGCAACAGCTTCTGCTCTCTCAATTTTAGCAATAATTTTTGCTTTACCTCCTGCCTTTTTCATTAATAATCGAGCATTTTTTAAATCAGTTTTAGATCGAGGGAAAGATACTGCTAAGTAGTCTACATCAATCATAGCTGCTAATTTTATATCTTCTTTATCTTTTTTAGTTAAAGCATCTGCCGATAAACCTCCTCCTAACTTATTTAGACCTTTATGATCTGATAAGTAACCGCCAATAATAACTTCTGTAAATATTTGAGTCATGTTAGTCTCAAGAACTCTTAGTTGTATTTTTCCATCATCTAATAAGAGAATGTCATTGCATGAGACTTCTTTTGGAAGATTAATGTAATTAATACCTACTGAACGTTCATTTCCTTGTTTTTTAGAAATATTTAAATCTAATAAAAAATTATCCCCAGATTTTAAAAAAATTTTTTTCATACTAAAACTAGAAATACGTATTTTAGGACCTTGTAAATCACCAATAATAGCTATGAAGCAATTTAAGTCTTTTTCAAGTAAGCGAATTTTTTTTACCCGATTGATATGATCTTGTGAAGTACCATGAGAAAAATTTAATCTAAATACATTTACTCCAGATTGTATTAATTTTTTTAATATTTTCTCATCATCTGTTGAAGGGCCTAAAGTAGAAATAATTTTTGTTCTTCTAGTAGAAGTAGACATGTAATAGTCCTTGTAATAATTATTTAAAATATTGAATATTATTTATATATTTAAGAAAAATAAAACTTTCTACTAAAATAGTAGGTTATGTTTCTGTTCTAAAATTTACATAATTAATTTTAAGAAAAATATATACCGAAGTAATTTCTTTTGTTGAAAAATAATTTTTAAAATAATATATATTATTTATATAACATCTTTTATGATGCATATTGTATTTTTAATATTTATTAAATAAAAAATAAATTTTTATTAAAAATTTTTATTAATTATAAATGAAAAATAAAAGATATACATCATTTATATTAGTTATTAAATTTTTTTATCAGAAAAAATATATTTTTTTATTTAAAGTAAAATGTATTATACTTAATAAAAACATACATTTTATACATATTCATATATCAAAAGGTTAAATATGATAAAAAATAGGAACTATTATTATTTAATTATTTTTGGAACGACTGGTGATCTATCTATTAGAAAACTTTTCCCTGCCTTATATAAACTGGAACAGAAAAAAAAAATAAACAAAAGAATGAAAATTATTGGTATAAGTAGATTAAATTATACTTTAAACGAGTATACTCAAATAATCTATAAATCATTAAAAATATTTTTTAATCAAGATTTACATTTAAAGACTTGGAATATATTTAAAGAACGATTAATTTTCTGTCAAATGGATGTTAATCACATCAATGACTTTATAAAACTAAAAAAAATATTAACAAAAACTAATAAAATCCTAGTGAATTATTTTGCTGTTTCTTCAGAAATTTTTACAAAGATTTGTAAAGGTTTAAAGTTTATTCAATGTAATCAAAAAAATTCTAAAATAATTATAGAAAAACCAATTGGAAAATCTTTAGAAAATTTTTATAATATTGATGAATCTATTAAAAAATACTTTACTGAAAAACAAATATTCCGAATTGATCACTATTTAGGAAAAGAATCTATTTTAAATCTTATTTCATTAAAATTTGCTAATTCTTTTTTCAGTAACTGTTTCAAAAAAAATAATATTGATCACATTCAAATTACATTGTCAGAAATACTTGGAATAGAAAAAAGATGGAATTATTTTAATCAAACTGGTCAAATCATAGATATGGTTCAAAATCATATATTACAAATAATTTCCATCTTAGCTATGAATACTCCAAAGTCACTGACTAAAAAACATATTTCTGAAGAAAAAATAAAAATTTTAAAATCCTTATGTGTAATTAATGATGCTAATATTAGTAATCATGTATCTTTCGGTCAATACTCTGAAGGAAAAATTAATAATAAAATTAAAAAATCATATCTTAATGAAAGAGGAGCTAAATCAGGCAGTTTAACAGAAACATTTGTTGCTATAAAGTTATTTATTAATACAAAAAAATGGAAAAATATACCTTTTTATGTACGTACTGGAAAACGATTATCTAAAAAAAGTTCAAAAATTACTATTTTTTTTAAAAAAAATATAAATTTACTATTCTCAATACCTAAACTAGAAAATGTAGAAAATAAATTAATAATAAATTTACAACCTCCATATGATATTAAAATAAAATTTTTTAATAAAAAACCAAGCTTAAATTCTAAATTTATTTTAAAACCTTGTGAAATAAATTTTAATTATCAATTATTTTTTAAGAATTCCTACATACCGAGTGAATATGAAACACTAATATTGGAAAGTATAAAAGATAATCAATTTTTATTCGTTCATCCTAAAGAAATTATATATTCCTGGAAATGGATAGACCCTATAATACAGGCATATAAAAAAAATCCATCCTTATTACAAAATTATTCAGCAGGAACCTGGGGTCCTCAGTCATCCGATCTTCTAATAAAAAAAGATAGAAGACAATGGAATAATTCATAAAAAACTAATATGATTAAATATAATTTAATTAATAAAAATAATTGTTTAAATAATTAAAATATAAAATATAATATATATACTAACATAGCAATCAGAATAATAAAAAATATTAATATTTTTAATTATAAAAATATTTTTTATATTCAAAATAATAGCGTATTTTCAAAATAAAACTTAAACTTAAAGAATATATCAGTTTTTGTACATTTAAAAATATGTGATAAATAGTCAGGAAAATAAAATTATGATGATGCGTATCATTCTTTTTTTAATTACTAACATATCTATGTTTGTAGTAATTGGTGGAGGATTAAGTATAACTGGGGTATCATTAAATAATATATATAAAATTATATTCTCTTCAATTCTTTTCAGTATACTAGGATCAATAATTTCATTATTTTTATCAAAATATGTCACATTAAGATCTTTAAATGGAAGGGTAATTTATTTGCCAAAAAATAACATGGAAAAATGGTTATTAAAAATAGTTAAAAAACAATCTGAGTTGTCTGGTATTAAAAATCTTGAAATTGGAATCTATGAATCTCAAAGTGTTAATGCTTTTGCAACTGGATTTAAAAAAAATAACTCTTTAATCTCAATATCTAGCGGGTTATTAAAAAAAATGAATAGAGGAGAAATAGAAGCTGTAATTGCTCATGAAATTTCTCATATTACCAGCGGAGATATGGTAACTATGATTTTAATACGAGGGATTTCAAATATTTATATTAATATTCTCATGAATTTTTTTTCACGATATTTTTTAAAATTTCTTCCTATATTCAAGAAAAAAAAGTATAGAAATTGTTCATGTTCTAAAATATGCAGCATATGTCTTGATAGACAATCATTTTTATTTTCATTAGCAACTTCTATAACAAAATTTACTATCAGTATTTTTTCTACCATGATTATTATGTGGTTTTCCAGAAGACGTGAATTTCATGCAGACGCAGGATCTGTTAAGTTGGTAGGATCTAAAAAAATGATTGCAGCATTAACTAGATTAAAGGAACATTACATGTATGATGAATCTATTTTTATAAATAATTTAGGAATAAATGGAAATAGTAATTTACTATTTTATTATTTATCCTCACATCCATCTATAGATGATAGAATAAAAGCTATTCAAGAACAAAGATATTTATAATTAATAGCCTAATTTTTAATTTTAAGAAAAATATACTTTTTACTAAAATAGAATTTTATTTTATATTTTTATATATTCTATATTAAAATATTTATTTTCTTAAAATAAGAAATATTATATTATACATAAATTACTATTAAGATATTTTTATTAATACTATAATTCAATAAAGAATTAATTTTTTATAAAAAATGATCAATTAAGTATTAACATTAAAAATCATATATCGGTTTTCAAAAATAACATTAAAATGTTATCATAAAGATCTAAATATATAATAAAAAATAAATTTTAAAATAAATATTCTTTATTATATTTAGAAGATATATATGATTACAATACTTAATTTTTTACTAAAATAGTTAAATTTTTATTTATATTTTCTTAATTAAAATATTATTTTTATAATTAATAATATTAATTTTTTTGGAGTATTTGTCATGCCTTCTTTTTTAGATCCATCTATTTTGGCGGGTCTGTTTACACTGATATTTTTAGAAATTATTTTAAGTATTGATAATATAATATTTATTGCTATTTTATCTAAAAAGTTGCCGCAAGATCAGCGTGATAAGGCTCAATATACCGGTTTAATATTAGCGCTATTTATGCGTTGTGGTTTATTATTTATTACATCAAGGCTCGTTCATTTAACAAAACCAATTCTGGTAAATAAACTCTTTGTTTTTTCAGCTAAAGAATTAATTTTGTTAGTTGGAGGTATTTTTTTATTTATTAAGGTGATATTAGAATTATTTCATCATACTTTTAATATAGTTCAAAAAAAAAAAAAACCTAAACCTAGCTCAAATTTTTGGTATGTTGTATTTCAGATAGCAGTATTAGATGCAATTTTTTCAATTGACTCAGTAATGACCGCCGTTGGAATGATAGATAATTGGTTCTTAATCATATTTTCAGTAACAATATCTACCATAATAATGATTTTTTTATCAAAAATATTAGTTAAATTTATTCACTCACAAAAAACAATAACAACACTATGTTTAAGTTTATTATTAGTGATTAGTATTAATTTAATTTTAGAATCGTTAGGTATTTATATTTCTCCAAAACATCTATATATATCAATAATATTTGCTGTGTTTATAGAAATAATTAACCAAGTTAAAAATTATAATTCAACTATTTTTAAAAAAAATAGCACAGTTCGTGAAAAATTTATAGATGATATACATCAAGTAATTAACAAAAATCAAAAATATAAAAAAAATAAAATATTAAATTTTAAAAAAAATACGTTAAATAACTATCAATTTATTAATAACTATGTAGACAAAAAAATAATCCATCCTAATGAAATAAACACGATTATTAATATAATAAAATTAGGTGATACTAATCTTCAAGAAATTATGATCCCTAAAGAAAAAATTACCTGGATTAATATCAATAGTAATTATGAAGATATAAAAAAAATTATATTACGTACTTCATATAAACTGTTGCCTATATGTAATAATCAATTAAATGACGTTATAGGAATAGTTTCTTCAAAAAAATTAATTTCTGTTATAGATAACAATGAAGATATATATAATTTTTCTACACAATACCCTCCAATTATTATACCTGACACTTTAAATATCATACATATATTTCATATATTACTTTTTTCGAAAAAAAATATTTTTTTAATTAATAATGAACAAAAAGGAATTGAAGGATTAATAAAACCTATAGACATTTTTAAAAAAATAATTGGTAAGTTTCCAACTAAGATTTATAATATTCCAAAAATTATTTTAAATCCAAATCATTGGATAATGCAAGGTTCTGTTAAAATTAGATTATTAAAAGAAATTTTAAACTTAGATATTTCTAAACTAAATAAGAATTGTAGCTCTCTAGCTGATCTTTTAATAGAAAAATGTAAAAAAATTCCTAAAACAGGGGAAAATATTTATTTCTCTCCTTATCATTTTAAAATATTAAAATCTAACTCATATCAGATACATTTGGTAAAAATAACAAAAGATATAACTAAAAAATACTCTTAAAAGTCATTTAAACTAACAAATACTAAATCTATAAAATTTATAGGAATAATATTTAATATGAATTTTCATAATACAGTTTTAGCTTTAGATACAACATTACATTCATGCTCTGTATCATTATTATATGAAAAAAAAATATATAGCTTATTTAAGCTATGTCAAAAAAACCATGAAAAAAATATTTTGTTTATGATTAAAAAAATTTTACAACAAGTAAATATTACTTTAAATAAAATTAGATATATTGCCTGCACTATAGGGCCTGGAAGTTTTACAGGAATTAGAATTTCTATTGGTGTATCACAAACTATTTCTATTATTTATAAAATTCCAATTATTGGATTTTCGACATTGCAAATTTTATCTGAGCAAAGTTGGAGAATAAATCAAATTAAACGTGTTTTAATTGCCATTCCAATTTCTAAAAAAAGAATATTTTGGGCAAAATACTTAAAAAATAAATCCGGTCTATGGATCGGAATA
Source organism: Buchnera aphidicola (Cinara strobi) (assembly GCF_900560745.1). Classification (NCBI taxonomy): domain Bacteria; kingdom Pseudomonadati; phylum Pseudomonadota; class Gammaproteobacteria; order Enterobacterales; family Erwiniaceae; genus Buchnera; species Buchnera aphidicola. The sequence continues at coordinate 256,731 of NZ_LR025085.1, forward strand.
CATACAGAGAAATTATACCATAATATAAATATTATTCGAAAAATGGTATATTCTCAAAGAGGAACTTGGTCTTCTATCGGATTAGATTTTAATATGAATTTTTTTAAAAGATCAATGAAGTTAATTAAAACAAAAATTTTTACACCACACTCTAAAGATATTATTAATTATACTATTAAATATTTAAATTTACATAAAAAACATCATACTACACAGATATATCCTAGATATTTATATTCTATATAATAATAAGATTATATTTAACGAACATTATTTTTTTTAGAAATATTTAATTCTAATATAAACATATTCTCACTATTTTTTTCTAACTTAATTGATATTGTATTTGGTTTAATTTTTATATATCTCGCAATTACTAATAATAAATCATTTTTTAATTGCGGAAAATAATCCGGTTCTTTAAATAAATTTCTTTGATTATTAATAATAATTTGTAACCTCTTTTTTGCTGTATGTGCAGTAGGTTTTTTCTTTGATAAAAATAAATCTAATAATATCACATTTATCTCCTAAATAACCATTGTAAAAAATTTTTTCTTTCTTCTAGTAAAAACCTCAAGGGAATATTATTACCTAATAATCGTTTTACTGTATCAGAATAAGCTTTCCCTGCAGTTGAAATAACATCTAATATAACCGGCAAACCCTTATTAGAAGATTTTAAAACTGAAATATCTTCAGGAATGACTCCTATTAAAGGAACTTGAAGAACTTCTGAGACATCATCTACACTTAACATATCCCCCTGATTTACTTTAACTGGATTATACCTAGTTAATAATAAATACTCTTTAACTGGTTTTTCATAATTTTCAGCTCTCTTAGATCGTGATGCAATAATACCTAATATTCGGTCAGAATCTCGTATAGAAGAAATTTCTGGATTAGCTACAATAATAGCCTCATCAGCAAAATAAAGTGCTAAAATTGCTCCCATTTCTATCCCTGCAGGTGAATCACATATAATGAAATCAAAATTCATATCGAAGAGTATTTTTAAAATATTTTCTACCCCTTCTTTAGTTAAAGAGTCTTTATCTCTAGTTTGAGAGGCGGGAAGTAAAAACAAATTATTTGTATACTTATCTCGTATTAATGCTTGATTAATAGTTGCCTCTTTTTTAATCACATTAATAAAATCATATACTACACGACGCTCACATCCCATAATTAAATCTAAATTTCTTAATCCTATATCAAAATCAATAACAACAGTTTTTTTTCCATGTAAAGCTAAACCGGTTGCAATAGAAGCACTTGATGTTGTTTTTCCAACCCCACCTTTACCTGAAGTAATAGTTATAATACGGGACATAAAATTAATACCTCTTTATAAAATGATATATATTTTTAATTAAATCTTTTTATGTAAATAGCTTTATTAATTAAACTAATTTCTACACTTTTTCCTATAAATTGGTTTGGAATTTTTTCAATAGTCCAATATTTACCTGCAATAGCAATTAATTCCGCAAATAGTTGTGTACAAAAAATTTTTCTTGTAACATCACCATTCACTCCAGCTAATACTCTTCCGCGCATAATACCATATATATGAACATTCCCCCCTGCAATTAATTCGGCTCCGGAACTTACATTATTAGTTATAATTAAATCAGTATTCGGAGTATATATTTTTTGTCCAGATCGAACTAAAGAACTTACTAAGTAACTTTTTTGATTTTCTATAATTTTCGAAGAAATAGATAATGTTTTAGATTTTTTATTATTAGGATATGTAAAATAATTATTTTTATATATTTTGCAAATTTTTTTTTTTTTAGGAAAAATAGTTATACCAGACTGTAAAATAATATTTTTTAAATTTTTATCTAGATATCCTGTAATTCCTATTAAAAATAAACCAATAGATAAAATAAAGCGTTTAATATTAATCCAATCAAAAGAACAAGATAATCTTTTTATATGTAATAAAATAGGTATATCTTTAAAAAAATTAGGAGACTCGGTAATTTTTTTGAGTAAAAATTTTTTAAAACAATTAAATGTTATATTGTTTAAATAAATTACTAAAACAGTAAAATTATTTTTTTTAAAAGTTATTAATTTATCTTTCATAAGTAATTAATCCGAAATACTAACAATATAATTATATATAAGTGATTTTAATAAAAAAATTGTTGTATATAAATTTAATCTAAAGTAACATATTAACATTATATGATTTATTAATGAAAATACATAGAATAAAAAATTAAATATAATAATAAATAAGATAAAAATTCAAAAATAAAATTACCAATTATGTATTATTAATATAATAAAATTATTTTAGTTTAAAAAAAATAAAAATTATGTACTCTAAATCAGTAAAAATATCACAAGAATATGAAATTTTAATAAAAAATTTTTCATTATTTGAAAATAAAACTACTATTATATCTGGATTAATACCTTCTCAATTATTTCATGAAAATTTTTTTAAAAAATTAATTATATATACTCAATATTATGACGTATATAAAATGATGTATAAAAAAAATATTAAAAAAATAATTCTTAATCTTACTGAACACTATAATCCGTTTTATAAATATCAGCAATTAATTTATTTTTGGACAAAAAATAAAAGTGAAAATAATTTACAATTAACATATTTATTATCCTGTATTTCAAGTAAATGTATTATATACATAATAGGAAAAAAAAAAAGCGGGATAAATAGTGTTCCAAAAACATTAAAAAAAAATGTTACTTTTAAAAAAAAAAGTTATGCAAGAAGTTGTTGTTTATATAAAGGAAATATAAAAAAAAAACCACAATTTTTATTTCAGAAATTTATTAAAACATATACCTGGAAAAATATTAGAATTAACAGTTTACCTGGAGTATTTGGATATAAAAAAATAGATAAAGGAAGTAAACTACTTATATCTACATTTAAAAAAGATATTCAAGGAAAAATATTAGATGTAGGATCAGGAACGGGAATTATTGGAATTGCTTTAGCAAAAAATAACCCAAAAATAAATTTAACATTAACAGATAATTATAATTTGTCTATCTGGTGCAGTAAAAATAATTTATTGAATAATAATATAAAAGGAAAAGTATTATTGAGCGATGTTTACTCTAATATAAAAGAAAAATATAATTTAATTATATCCAATCCCCCCATTCATAGCGATAGAAAAATTAATTTAAAAGTATTAAATATAATAATAAAAAAATCGAAAAAATACTTAAAAAAAAACGGTGAAATTAGAATTGTAGTAAATTCTTTTATTTCCTGTGAATTAATCTTTAATAAAAATAAAATGAAATATGAAATAATAAAAAAAAACAAATCTTATAAAGTAATTAAAGCGTTTATAAAAAATAAATTTAATATTTTTAATACCCGGAGCGGGACTTGAACCCGCAAAGCTATAAAAGCCGAGGGATTTTAAGTCCCTTGTGTCTACCGATTTCACCATCCGGGCATAAATATTATTTTTATTTACTAAAAATAACTTTAATTATAGGCGCGTCCTGGAATTGAACCAGATTCTACGGATTTGCAATCCGTTGCATAACCAATCTGCCAACGCGCCTTAAAAATTTTTCTTTTATATTATTTTTGGAGGAAGAGGGATTCGAACTCTCGGATAATTTCTCATCGGCGGTTTTCAAGACCGCTGCCTTAAACCACTCGGCCATTCCTCCAAAGTTTAATATGTTAAATATATTATACTAAAAAATAAAAAAAGTAAAGTATTTATAAAAAACGTATTTAAAAACAAAATCATTTAACTAAAAACTTAAAAATATATTTTTAGAAATAAAATTACAGAAAATAATTTTTATATATATTTAAATCAAAAAATATTTTTAAATAAAATATCTAAATTAAAATAATTCAAAAATCTATCAAATAAAAATAAATTTTAATAATTAAATACATATTTTAATTAAAAGTGATATATTCTATCGATTTTTTACTTCGGAAGATTTTAGAAAATAACTGTTTATTTATAAAGCTATTTTTTAAAAAATATTTTGAGTTCTTAAAAATTTTTTGTGCGGGTAACTTACAGTTATAAATTTTTTTTTTTAAAATTTTGGAATAACTAGTTAGATTTAGAAAAATACTATTTTTCTTTATATTAGAAACTTTATTTTTTAAAAACTTTAAAGTATTACAGTAAGTAGATGATAATAAAGAATTATTTTGAGGGATAGTTGTATATTTTTTTATATTTTTTTGATATACAGGATTTGTATTTTTTTGAAGAAATACTTTTCCATTATTTTTATTTAAAATTTTATCAGAAAAATTTTGGTATGGATATAACTGCCATGATACCCCTATATTAACATTTTCTAATATTGAAGAAGACAAGCTACATTTAACTTGATTTAAATATTTATTTAAATTAAAATTCATATTTAAATTAATGTAATTATTATATAAATACTGGAATCCAACAGAAAATATAGGAGCAAATTTTTTATATTTTTTCAACATAAAAACATCTATTAAATTTTTCTCATTTACATGAGCTGTTAACTGTGCTCCCATTTTAGTATAAAATTTAATATTTTCTCTAATTGGGTATATAACATTAGCTACATATTCTACATTTGAAGAATATGTGCGCATTGCATGTTCTTTAATATCTTTAATTCGATCTTCAATCATATTAGATTTTAATTCTAAATTCCAGTAGGAATTAAATTTATACTTTAGAAAAACTCCAGGATTTAATGCTGAAAGTCCTTGAATAATAGAATAACAGTGATAATGATATAAAGTTTTATATTTCCTTAATATCTGAATAGGGTGTAATGAATTACATTGAATACCAAAATGCCATTTTCTGTGAACGGGTAAAGATTTTGCTTCTGCTACTGAAAAAAAACTAGATAAGCATAACATCAATACAATAGTAATTTTTTTCATATATGTTCCTTAATTTTCATCATTAATGATCTTTAATTTATGTTTCTATAATAAATTATATATATTTATATCTTTGTTTTATTGGTTAATAAATATCTTAGATTAACTAAACAGTATGTATAAAAATACAAATTATAATAAATATATTTTTATAAATAAAAAAATATCTAATATAATATGTACATTAAAAATATTTATAATTTTTATTATATAATTATTTAATTGTGTAACAACAAAAATTGTTATACATGCTTTTTAATAAACAATTATATAAATTTTTTATTTATACAATTAACTAAACTGATTTTAAAGTAATAAATATTTCAATATATATAACATAGCATCTCACTATTAACCTGTATTTTTCATAAAAATATTCAATCATTAGAAAAAAAACAGAAAAAAATACTAAAAAATCTTAAAATAACTAGTTTTTGTAATCCAAAATAACTAATATATAAAAACATATATAATATATAAAATCAGTTATATTATTAGAATAATAATACATATAAGAATTATCTATTTCATAGATTAAAGCAAAAATATTTTACTATTATACAAAAACAATCATATTATTTTCAATAAAAAAAATCAATTGTATATATAAGATTCTAATCTTAATTCAAAAAATCTTTTTCAAATATATTAAACATTTATATAATAAATAAAAAATAGAAAAATATTAACATAAAAAATAACTGTCATAAAAAAGTAAAACTAAAAATCACTTCATATTGAATCAATAACAATTTAATCACTCAAAATGAAAATTCTTTAATTCATATACAATTATCATTTAACTGAAATTAAATAATAAATATATATTAATTTTTTTAAGACTCTTATAAAAACTATAATGAATATTATATCAAGATAGTATAACTAAGATATCACACTAGAATCAAATAAAGACGAATAAAAGTATAAAATTATAAATGTATCTGTTTAAAAAAAATCAATAACAATTAAAATTATAAAAATTTCTAAAAACTAGAAAGTTTTTATTAAATTGTATAAATATATATATAAATTATATATACACAAAATAATAAAAGATATAAATAATACAATTTATATATAAAATACTTAAAAATATTTTTTTAATAAAATAATTAATTATTTTTATAAAATAATTAATTATTTTCAATAATTAATATTACATAAATTCATATTAAAATATATATATAAAAATGTATTATATTTTCTTTTATAGTAATAATTATACAATACATTAATCATAATATAAAAATTTTTTTATTAATTTAAATAAAACATTATATTATTTAGACAATTAAAAATAGCTTGGTCTAATAAATATTTTAAAAATCATTAATTATATATAATATAAATTATTTATTATAAATATAATCTCTAAAAATAAAAATTTAATATAAATATTTTAAAATTTATATAAAATATGCTTAATAAAATTGATTTTTAAAATATATGTAGTATTATCAACATAATTAAGATAATATATTAAAAATGATATTGCCATCACAAAAAATTGTAGATAAATTAATATATCAAATATATAAAATATAAAACAAAGTATATATCTCAAAAAATATTAAATATAATATTAAGTTTATTAAAATTATTTAAATATTAAATCTAATAAAATTTTGATATGTACTGAAAAATAAAAAAATTTCAAATATTTAAAATATTAACAATAAAAATTTATATCTCGATAAATCATACGGAGTAATATATGGGCAAAATCATAAATCCTTTCATGGAATCTAACAATAAATATCTAATCAATTGTCAAATCAGAAACAAGAAAAAAGAAGATCAGGTAAAAAATAATTTTGAAAAGCAATTTATTTACAAAATAAAAATTCATCCCGAATATGGAAAAATAATAAATAAACAAGATGTTACTTTAGATTCAATACATGTTAAAAAACCAAAAATACAAAATCCATCTTCTATAAAAAATGATGAAAAAGAAACTGGTTGGTTCTCTATTTTAGATGAACAAGGGAATGAAGCATTTTTACGTGAAGGAAATATTGATGTCAATGAAAATCATGAAGTATCAATAAATAATTATGTATTATTGAATATTCAAGATCAACCAATTAAAGTACCAGAAAATAAAAAAATTTTTGTTAAATTAGGTGGGATAGTTGTAATAAAAGAAAAACATAATAAACAAAATAAAAAACCAATATCTTTGGGGCAATTAAAATTTATTTCATTAAGTAACAATGACATTGTTGAACGTTATAATAGCAAAGTTTGTGATTTAAATGACTCAGGATTTGAAAAATATAAAAAAAATGAAATAGAATTAGAAACAAGATTTTTATCTAATCAAAAAATTATAGAAAAAAATGAAAAAGAAACTGAAAAACTAATTAAAAAACTAAATGTAGTTAGAACACTTGAATCTGATATGAAATTAATACCGGAAAATAATTAGTATTAATAATTTTTAAAAAAATTAAAATAAAACTTTTAAGTAAAAAATATAGAAACTAGATTGCACCAGTTTCTATAAAAAATATTTTTACTTAAAAGATGTTACATTAACAATTTGTTATCAATATCACTTGTATTTCAAAAAAAATAGTAAAATTATTTTTTTTATTTATAAAATATTATTTTTTAATTTAAATGATTGTATATATTAATCATCATCAAATATATAATATTGAATGATAGAGTTCTTTATTCAAAAATATAAAAATATTTTTATAAATATATTTATAACCTTTATTTTATATAAAGAATTAATCTTATAAAGATATTTCATCAAATGAACTATTTTTAAAAAATTCAACTGTATATTTGTTAATCTAAAAAATAAAAATTATTCATAATGATTTACTAACTAAAAAATACGAAATTGGTGATAATATAATCATATTATTTAACGAAAAAACATATCGAAAGTATTTCGAAATGTCGTTTAAATAAAAAATTATGTTATCATCGATATATTAAAATTTTTCTTTTAAAAAAAATATATATTAAACACATAATAAAATACATAACAAAAACCGAGAATTTAATAATTATTTTATCTTTTTATAAATCAACAGTTATTATAATATTGATTGTAAAAAATCAATACTAAAAGATCATGAAAACTTTTTATTCATAATAAAAAATTCAAAATTATGTTATATATCAACATATAATATATTGATATTAGTTTTTAACTATTTTTTATACATTCCCAAAAATAAATTCATTTTTAATAAATTTTTTAAACTGTTAAAATTCTAAATACATAAAATATAATTTATTACTAAACATTAAAAAAACAAACAATAAATATCGATAAAACGTATTCATATATTAATTATTTAATAATGCTCTCTCTCTAATAAAACTCTTTCTAAAAGAAAAAATCTAACTATAAATAATAGTTAAAAATTATTCCAACATTTTATTATACTAGATAAAAATAAAAAAACAACCATTCTATCAAAATATAAGAAATTAAAAATATTAAAAATTTTCTAATAACTATTAGAAAAAATATAGATAAAAAATCTATCATTATTCAATAATGATTCTATTTTAACGGAAAAAGAATAAAAAATAATTATAACAATTTATATAATCATTAAAAATTTTTATAAAAAAAACTTTAAAATAATTTCCTTTTTTTCATTTATAAAAAAAAAGTGATTATTTTATATTTTTAATATTACGAATTAATCAATAAAACATATTAAAAAATAACTTATATTAACTTTAAACGATTTAATCAAAAATATTAATCCATAAAAAATCATAAATAAAATTTTGTTTGATATAATTAACAAAAATGTATTTATTAAAAATAAAATAAAAATATATTAAAATTTAAATATATTATTTAAAAAAAATATACAAAAGAAAAATATCATATATAATTAAATATATAACATTAAAATTTTTATACAAAAGAAAAATATATAAATATAATAAATTCTAAAAATCATTCAATTTTAATTGAAAAACACATGTCTGAACAAAGAATAGATAATTTTTTATTTAAAAGATTTAAAAGTTTACCAAAAGATTTAATATATCGAAGTTTAAGAGTCGGAAAAATTAAAATCAATAAAAAAAAAATACTACCAAGCTATAAATTAAAAACTAACGATTATATAACTATATATTCAATAACTATTAATTTAAAAAAAAAAAAAATCTATTTAAAAAAATCTACTATTAATTTATTTTTAAAAAATATTTTATTTGAAGATAAATATTTTATTATTTTCAATAAACCTTGTGGGCTCGCTGTACATGGAGGCAGTGGAGTTAGTTTTGGCGTAATAGAAATATTTCGTAATATTAGAAAAGATCTACTATCACTAGAATTAGTTCATCGTATTGATAAGGAAACTTCTGGTATACTTATACTTGCAAAAAAACGCTCTATTCTAAAAAAAATGCATGAAAATTTACGTAAAAAAAATATATATAAAGAATATATAGCAGTAGTTAAAGGATATTGGTCAAAAAAAAATACAGCCATAACATTACCCTTATTAAAAAAAAATAACCATAACCAAAAAAAAAAAGTATGTGTTCATAAAAACGGGAAACCAGCTAAAACTCTTTTTACAGTCAAAAAATATTTTAAAAACACTACCCTACTATCTATTCAGCCTATTACTGGGCGAACACATCAAATTAGAGTACATACATCACAATTTGGACATCCAATAATATTTGATTCAAGATATGGGGAAGAAACATTAAAAAATAACCTAATCATTAAAAAAAACTATAGATTATTACTCCATGCACACAAAATATCCTTTCTTCATCCAAAAAATAATATCAAAATTTGCATAATCGCTCCATTAGATAAGAAGTTTAAAAATTGTTTAAAATATTTTAAAAAAAATATTTATTAAAATAAACAATATATCTATATATAATTTTCGACCAATAAAAAATAAATTTTAATTATTATAGGAAAAAAAATGGCTGTACAAAAAAGTAAACCTAGTCGCTCCAGGAGAGGGATGAGACGATCTCATGATCATTTACAATTAAGAAAAATGTCTATAGATAAAATCTCAAAAGAAATACATTTTCGTCATCATATAACAGAAACAGGATACTATAAAGGTAAAAAAACATCTTTATTTTATGTGTTATCTAAAAAAAAATAAATATATAACAATCATAAAAAATTTTATGCATAAAAATATTTATCAAATAAAAAATATTTTTAAAATAAATATATCTATACATAATAACTTATTATCAAATAACACATAAAAAGAATAAAAAATATTGTCTATATACTATATAAAATAGTATATAGAATTAAAATAGGTAATTTTTTATGAAAAAATGTGCAGTGATTTTTCCAGGATTTGGATTTCATAATATGAAATTCTTAAAATTATATTTTAAAAAATATAATTTAGTACAAAAAACATTTGAAGAAGCATCATGTATATTAAACTACAATATATATGAAAGTTTTTTAAAAAATAAAAAAAATTCTATTTATTATTATAATAATTTATATTTATTAATATTTACTTCATCTATTGCAATATATAAATTGTTAATTCAGGAATCTGATTTTACTCCTAAAATTATGGCTGGACATAGTTTAGGACAATATTCAGCCTTAGTTTGTAATAAAAATATATTATTTACAGATGCGCTAAAAATTATTAAAATACGCCATGATATTATGTTAATGGCAGTAAAAGATACTCGTATATTAAATTTAATTATTATTGGATTAAACTATCGAATTATAGATAAATTTTGTAAATTCGTTTCTAATAAAAAAAAAGTATTTATTTCGATAATTAATTCAAACACACAAGTTGTTATTACTGGACATTATTCTTTAGTTTATACTACTGGACAAATTTTTAAAAAACAAATGTCTGCACGTGTCATTAAACTACCAATGTTAATTTCACCACATTGCCCATTAATTAAACATTATAAAAAAAAATTTTCTTATTACTTAAAGAAAATAAAAATAGTTCCTGGAAAAAGTTTAATAATCAGCAATCATAATGCTAATATTATTAGTTCCCCAAAAAAAATCTATTCTTCTTTATTAAAACAATTATATACTACAGTACAATGGCATAATAGTATAAAAAAAATAATGTCTTCTGGAATAGATATTATTATTGAATCTGGACCTGGAGAAATATTAACTAATTTAAATCCAAAAAATAAAAAAATTTTATTCTATTCTACTTGTCATAAAAAATCGCTGTCACTAACTAGAGAGACGATAAAAAAACTATGAAAAATAAAAAAATTGCATTAGTAACTGGGTCTAGTAAAGGAATAGGAAAAAACATTTCAACAGAATTAATAAAATCAGGAAGATATGTTATAGGAACTACCACTACTAAAAAAGGAAAAAAAGAAATACAAAAAAATTTTAAAAAAAATGGTACAGGAATTATACTCGATTTAAAAAATATTATTGATACTAAAAATAAAATTAAAGAAACAATTAATAAATTTAAAATTATTGATATATTTGTTTATAATGCAGGAATAATATATGATAATTTATTAATAACTATGAAAGAATCTGAATGGAATAATGTAATTAATATCAACTTATCTTCTATATTTTACATAACAAAAATCATAATACCTTATATGATAAAAAAAAGATATGGACGAATCATTATCATCGGATCGTTATCTGGTAACTTAGGGCAAAAAGGACAAACAAATTACTCGGCATCTAAAGCTGGTTTAATTGGTTTTTCAAAATCACTAGCATTAGAGGTGGCAACTAAAGGTATCACTGTAAATATAGTATCACCGGGTTATATTAAAACCAATATGACAAAAAATTTTTTATCTCGTCACAAAAAGGAAATTTTAAAAAAAATACCTATGGGGTATATAGGTAAACCAAAAGATATAGCTCACATTGTCTCTTTTTTATCTTCAAAAAAATCATCTTACATTACAGGACAAAATATTCATGTAAATGGGGGGGCATATATAAATTTTGATATATAAAAATATTTTTTAATAATTTATAAAAATATAGTTCAATTACTATTAGTTAATACTGTGGAAATTATAATATGAATGACATTATTAATTATATAAAAAAAATAATTAAAAAAAAATTTAAAATAAGCAATAAAAAAATTTCATTAAAAAGTGAATTAAAGGAAGATTTGAAATTAGATTCATTAGATTTTGTAGAATTAATCATGTTGCTAGAAGAAAAATTTAATATTGAATTATTTAATATAGAATCAGAAAAAATAAAGAATATATACGATCTTGCTTCATGTGTTAAAAGCGAAATAAAAAAAAATAAACGGTAATATAATGAAACATTATCCTTGGTTAAAATCTCAATATATAGAGATTATCGAAAAGTATTGTAAATATAAGTTACATCCAATAATTTTAATTCAAGCATGTAAAGGTATTGGAATTTCACAATTAATTTATAAAATTTCTAAATGGATATTATGTTATAAAAAAAAACATTATAAAAGCTGTAATGAATGCTTATCATGTCAATTAATAAAAAAAAAAAATCATCCTGATTTTTATATATTTTATAATAAAACTAAAAAAATTGGCATTAATGTTATCAGGCAAATGATACATAATATCAACTATACTTCTCAACAAGGGGGATCTAAAATAATTTGGTTTTCTAATATCAATAAAATTACTAATGAAGCAAATAATGCTTTATTAAAAACACTTGAGGAACCACCTAATAATACATTTTTTTTTTTACATACCACCAATATAATGCAAATTCATCCTACAATAAAAAGTAGATCAAATATTTATTATATTAATACACCTAAGGAAAAAAATAATATACTATGGTTAAATAATAAAATTAAAATATATTCGTTAGTTCAAATAGTAACAGCTTTAAGGATTAATCGAAACGCCCCTATTGCTGCATATAAATTTTTTAAAAAAAAAATCTTTCAAGAAAGAAATCTGTTAATGAAAGCAATAAATCAATATATTTTTGATCATAAAAAAATTAATTTTTTACAAAAAATATATAATTATAATGAACAAAAAGTAATTAAATGGATTTGTTATCTATTACTTGATACTATCAATTATAGTATTTCAAAAAAATGTAGAATTAAAAATTTAGATCAAGTATATTTAATTAAAAAAATTACTCAAGTTAATAAATTACAAGTATTAAATAAAAACTTATTATCTTGGATAAAATGTAAATATTTATTATCTAACTCATATAAAGTAGATAAAAAATTAATTTTTACGGAACAATTTTTGTTATGGGTTGATATTTTTAAAAAATAATATTCAAAAACAAGTAATCAGGATAAAAATATGTTTTTAATTGATACACACTGCCATATAAATAATTTATGTAATTCTAAAAAAAGTATTTCAATAGATACAATTTTAAAAAAAGCATACTCTAAAAATGTTAAAAAATTTTTATCTGTTTCAACCTCTATCCAAGATTTTATGGATTTATCTAAACTAACTGATCCATATGAAAATATTTTTTTATCATGTGGATTACACCCAAGTTATTCACATAATTCTAGTGACATTAAAAATTTAAAAATATTATCTCATCAAAAAAAAGTTATAGCTATTGGAGAAACTGGACTAGATTTTTATAAATCAAAACAAAAAAAGGAAATTCAAATAGAATTATTAAAGAAACACATCTACATCGCCTATCAATCAAAAAAACCACTAATTATTCATAACAGATGTTCTGAAAAAGATATTATTAAGATATTCGATGATAATAAAAGTTATCTTCTGAATTCTCCTGGAGTCATACATTCATTTACTGGAAATATTGAATTAGCAAGAAAATTCCTTAATTTTGGTTTTTATATTTCTTTTTCTGGGATTATTACATTTAAAAAATCATTCGAATTAAGAGAAATTGTAAAATACATACCACTAGATAGGTTATTAATAGAAACAGATTCACCTTATCTGTCTCCAGAGCCACATAGAGGAGAGAGAAACCAACCAGCATTTTTATATTATATAGCTAAAACTATTCAAAAATGTACTAAAAAAAATTTTAGTGAATTATCTAATATATTAAAAAAAAATTTTTATAAACTATTTAATATAAATAATAATTTGACAGTTTAATTGAATAATTTAAATTAGATTATTAACGTATATAAAAATAAAAAATATATTTATATATAAAAATTAATAAATTATATTTAAATATAAAAAATATTTTGTTATATAAAAATATCTTGAATTTGATCTTTTTTTACTGAAAATAAAATATTAAAAAATTTTATCTTATCTTTGTACGCATATAAAAATTATTTCTATTCAATAAAAAATAAAAATTTTCATTAAATTTTATAAAACATTTTTATTAAGTTGTTATTTTATAATCTTTATAATTTCCAATATTAAATATATGTATAATATACGATATATGCACTTTTAAAATATATATATTGATATATATTATTTTCAAAAATCTGTTTATAGAAATATTTTTTTAAAAATCTGCACTCCCTACTGTTCTAGGAAAAGGAATAGATTCTCTAATATTCTTAATTCCTGTAATAAATAATACTAATCTTTCTAAACCTAATCCAAAACCAGAATGGGGGACAGTCCCATATTTCCTTAAATCTTTATACCAAGAATAATTATTACTGTTTAATCCAATTTCATTCATTCTATTTTCTAAAAAATCTAATCTTTCTTCCCTCTCAGATCCGCCAATAATTTCACCAATTCTAGGGACTAAAATATCAAATGCAGATACTGTTCGATTATCATCATTAACTCTCATATAAAATGCTTTTAAAGATTTAGGATAATTTCTAATAATAACTGTAGATTTAAAATAATTATCTGTCAAATATTTTTCTTGAATAGATAATAAATCATCACCCCAAGAAATAACAGAATTATTATTGATATTATTTTTTTTTAAAATATTAATAACATCACTGTATTCAATATTAATAAACTTTATATTTAAGAAATCATTTAACCTGTTAAAAATATTAGGATCAATTATTTTTTGTAAAAAAACTAAATCAGAAATACAATGATCCAATACATAACTTACTGTATATTTTAATAATTTTTCTGAAAATTGAGAAATCTTGTCTATATTTGTAAAAGATCTCTCTACCTCCAGCATCCAAAATTCTGTTAAATGTTTTTTTGTATTCGAATTTTCAGCTCTAAAAGTAGGACCAAGAGAATATACTTTAGATAATGAACAAGCATAAGCCTCTAAAGTTAATTGCCCCGATACTGTCAAAAAAACTTCTTTTCCAAAAAAATTTAGTTTCTTATTTATTTCAGATCTAGTCTGTATTTTACAATTACTATTCGAATCTAATAATGATACTTTAAATACAGAACCGGCACCTTCAGCATCAATACTTGTAATAATAGGTGTAGAAACCCAAAAATAACCATAATTATTTAAAAATTTATTTAAAGCTTGAAAGACCATATTTCTAATACGAGTTACTACTCCAATCAAGTTAGTACGGGGCCTTAAATGACAAAAATTTCTAATATATTCAACAGTATGTCTTTTTGCTGACATAGGGTATAATTCCGGATGATTAACCCACCCTATAACTTGAATATTACAAGATTTAATTTCATATACTTGTAATAATCCTCTAGATAATTGTAAATAACCTGTTACTATAACAGAACAACCTGTTGTTAATTTTAAAACTTCAGTAAAGTAATTTAATAAGGATTTACAAGCAATAACTTGAATAGAATGAATAGAAGAACCATCATAAACAGTTAAAAATGATATTCCAATTTTAGATACTCTTTTACTTCGAATCCATCCACTTATTACTACTAACTTATGTAAACAGTTATTTGTAGAATAAATTTCTAATATAGACATTATTTTCATAATAATTTCCAGTAATATTACAGATTAATGTTTTTAACAACAATATATAAAATATGCACACCTACTTATTCGTAAATTAAGAGTTAATTTGAATAACATTTTATTTAATCTATATTCACTATATTGGTAATTAAAAATTCATATAAAAGATAAATTGTATCATATTCATGAAATATCATGAAAATATCGATAATTCAAGATGTTTCATTAAATAATTGCATTATTTGATAAAAATTTTTTATATGTACTAATTTAATAAAATTTTAAAAAACTATCAACAAAAAATCTACTTAAAGATATATAAAATAAAAAATTTCTTCTAGTAATCTATAAATATATCTTTTTATAAAGAATACGTCTACATTCTACAGAACAACAAGAATTTAATTTTATAGAGCATTTTTTACATTGAATAAATAAACGATGACAAAAATTATTAAAGCAATTAATATGCGACCGATTTGTATTTTTTTTACAAGTAATACATTTAGATAAAATATCGTTAGTAATTTTTTTAAATAAACGAGAATCAAAAACAAAAATTTTTCCTTTAAAATAATTTGGTAAGTTATTTTGCTTGACCTGCTGAATATAACTTAAAATTCCTCCATATATATGATATATTTTAGAAAAACCATAATATTTTAATAAAGCTGTTGACTTTTCACAACGTATCCCCCCGGTACAATATAAAACAATATTTTTGTCTCTATAAGAATTTAAGTAATAAGGTAATTTTTTTAGTTGTTCTCGGAAGGTTTTTGATGGTATAGATAAGGAATTAGAAAAATGTCCGATTTCATATTCATAAGAATTTCGCATATCAACAAAAATAAAATTTTTATTAAAAAGATATTTGTTTACTAAACTTGCATTTAAATAAATTCCACAATTATTAGGATAAAAATTAAAATTTATTATTTTACTGGATACAAGTTGATTTTTAATCTTTATACGTAAATCCCAAAACGCTATTTTTTTATTCTCAAAAAAATAATTAATATACATTTTTCTAGTTTTAGAATATAAATTTCTAAAAAAACGTTTAAAGTAATTATATAATATGAATGGAATACTAATAACAGCATTAATCCCTTCTTTAGAAATATAAATACGACCTAAAACATTTTTATTTTTTAAGTGAAATTGAAGAAAATTAAATAAATTTTCAGGATTAATAATTAAAAAATATTTGTAAAAAGATAAAATAACACGTTTTTTACAATGTATGTCTTCACAAAAATTATTTAAATATTTTTTAAAAACTAATTGATTTTTTTTAAACATGTAATAAAACTCATCTTTATTTGAAATAAAATATTAAAAATATAAACGACTATGTTCAAAAAATAAATAATTTAAAAAGATCTTAATATATTAAGAAAAAATAAATAATTAGATTAAATTTTTTTCAATAATACTGTTTTTTGATTATTTATTTTTTTTAAAAAACGAATATTGTCTTTTAACAAAAATTTTTTTTCTTTAATCACATGCGAAGGAGCTCCAACTAAGAAATTTTTATTTAATAATAAATTTTTTATATTATTGATTTGGTTTTTTAATAAAATAATTTTTTTATTTAAACGCTGTAATTCTAAATTAACATCTAAAAATGAATCAACTAAAATAAATATTTCAATATTATCAATAATACGAATAATATAAGGAGAAGGGATTTTAAATTCCTGAATTTCAATCATAAATTTTAAATATGCTACTTTTTTTAATAAAGAATAATTTTCTTGTAAAAATATCCTAATTTTATAAGAAAGATTTTTTAAATATACTTTTAGTAATTTAGTATGTTTTACTTTAAAATCTGATCTAATATTCCGAAATACTAAAATCATTTTTTGAAACCAATTCATAAATTTAATAATATTAATATTATTGAAATATACATTATATTTAGGAATAGGATTTAAAAGTATTATAGAATTTAATTGAGTTTGATTTTTTTTTTGAAAAATATCCCATAAATATGTAGTAATAAATGGCATAATAGGATGAAGTAAGATCAAAATAGTTTTAATCAGATATAGCAATGTGTTTTTAATAACCTTTTTTTCATAATCTGAACCATTCTTTAAGATAGGTTTAATTATCTCTAAATATTGATCACAAAATTTATTCCATACAAATTGATATAATAATTGTGAGATACTATCAAATCTAAACAAATGAAAATAATGATGATATTTTTTAATAATATTATTTAATTCTAGTAAAATCCATTCATTTAATAAAAATGAATTAAAAAAAACCTGTTTCATATTATTTTTTTTTATATGCTTTATTATAAAACAACTAGCATGCCAAATTTTATTACAAAAATTTTGATATCCCTGTAAACGATTCATGTCCCAGTGAATATTCCTACTAGTTGATGCTAACGATAAAAAAGTATATCTTAAAGCATCAGTGCTATGAGCAGAGATACCTTTTGGAAAGCTTTTTATAGTATTTGATGTAATAAAATCTATCATATTTGAATTTATTAAATTTTTAGTTCTTTTTTTTATCAATTTAGATAAGCTAATTCCATGAATCATGTCTAGGGGGTCTAAAACATTTCCATGCGATTTTGACATTTTTTTCCCTTCTTCATCTCTTATTAATCCAGTTACATAAACGGTTTTAAAAGGGATTTGAGGACTTCCATGTTTGTCTTTTATAATATGCATTGTCATCATAATCATTCGAGAAATCCAAAAAAAAATAATGTCAAAACCACAAACTAATACATCAGTTGGATGAAAAATACTGATCTTTTTAGTATTCTTAGGCCATCCTAAACCAGCAAAAGTCCATAAACTTGAAGAAAACCAAGTATCTAAAACATCTGGGTCTCGATACAAAATAATATCCTGTGATAAGACATATTCTTTTCGAATTAATTTTTCATTCTCTCCGACATAAACATTATTTTGTGAATCATACCACACAGGGATTCTGTGCCCCCACCATAATTGACGTGAAATACACCAGTCCTGAATATTATTCATCCACGATAAATACATATTTTTATATTGTTTAGGTACAAAGACTATTTTTTCTGTTTTAACAGCTTTTATTGCTAATATAGATAACTGCTTCATACTCAGATACCACTGATTTGTTAACATAGGCTCTAATACTACACCACTTCTATCACCGTAAGGTACTCTAATTTTATATGAAATAAATTTTTTTAAATAATTATTTTTTTTTAAAAAAAATAAAATTTTTTTTCTTGCAACAAAACGATCTTGGTTTTTTAAATTTTCCGGGACTCTGTTATCAATTGTTTTTATTATTTTACCGTTATAATTAAAAATATTTAATTTATTTAATATTTTTCCATCTTTTGTAAAAATATTAATCATTAATAATTTATGACGTAAGCCAATTGCATAATCATTAAAATCATGCGCTGGTGTTATTTTAACACAACCAGTTCCTTTAGATATATCTATAGAAGAATCACTAATAATAGGGATAACTCGGTTAATTAAAGGAACTTTAACAAATGAGCCAATATATTTAGTATATCTATTATCAGATGGATGAACAGCTAATGCTGTATCTCCTAATAAAGTTTCAGGTCTAGTAGTCGCTACTACTAAATATTTTTTATTAAAAATGTGGTTATTATTATTTAGAATCAAGTATTTTATATACCACATAGTTTGTTTACAAATTCTATTATCTACTTCTAAATCAGATATTACAGTTTGTAACTTAGGATCCCAATGAACTAGCTTTTTACGTCTATAAACTAATCCTTCTTTATATAAAGAGATAAAAACTCTATTGACAGCTATAGAAAATTCAGAATCTAAAGTAAAGCGAACTGATTTCCAATCAATTAAATGACCTAATTTTTTAATTTGATTAAACATAATAGATTCAGATTGTTTTTTCCAACTAAAAATTTTTTTTATAAACTCTTTTCGAGTATATTCATTTTTAATCTTACCCTCTTTATTAAATAAATAACGCTCTACTACCATCTGAGTTGCAATCCCTGCATGATCTGTCCCCATCTGCAATAATGTATTTTTTCCAATCATACTGTTATATCGTATTATAACATCCATAATAGTTTGTTGAAAAGCATGACCCATATGTAAATATCCAGTAATATTTGGAGGAGGGACCATAATACAAAAATTTTCTCTATTTAAATAATCATTTTGATTAAAAAAAAATTTATTTTTTTCTAAATTCCTATGTATTATCTTTTCAATAACTTTAAAATTATAATTTTTTTCCATATTATTATTTATTCACATGTATTGATTCATAAAAAATGAATAGTTATATTTAAAATTAAAAAAAACAATAAAAAAAAATATTTTTTTAATAAATATTTTTATATCGTATATTACTATATCAATATCATAAGAAATAATGATATATTAAATGTAATAAAGATAATAAAATTACAAATATTAATAATACTAATATTTATACTAAATATCTCATAATATATATAATTTATTATTAAATTATATATTTAATTACAAAATTACAAAACATCTAAAATTTATATACAAAATATATTAAAAAATTCTTATTTTTAAAAAAATTATAATATTATTTTTATTGAAAAAATAGTTCAATCTTTAAAAAAATCATTAGTCAAATTTTAAGATTTATCTATTTTTTTTAAAACCATATAAATTAAAATAATTTTATTATATATAATAATTGTTAAAGTGTTTTTTAATATATATTAATATATAATATTTTTTAAAATTTAATTAAATATTATAATATTTCAAGAATAAAAATCAAAATAATTATTAGATAACATCTTAAAAAAAAACCATTAATTTAAATATTTTATTTTTATTAAACTAACATCTTTTATAAAATTTTTACATATTTTAGAGGATTCAATGCAAACATTATATCAAAAAAATTGTTTACGGTTATTTAATTTCAACCATAAAGAAATTCAATATTTAATTAAATTATCAAAATTTTTCAAACAAATGAAAAATTGTAAATCCGAAAAAAAATATCTAAAGGGGAAAAATATAGTATTAATTTTTGAAAAACCGTCAACAAGAACTCGATGTTCATTTGAAATAGCTGCACATGATCAAGGAGCAAAAACTACTTATTTAGGACCAAACGACACACATTTAGGATATAAAGAATCTGTTCATGATTCAGCAGCCGTTTTAGGAAAAATTTATAATGGAATATTATATAGAGGATTTTGTCAGAAAATTCTTGAAAACTTACAAAAATATTCTAATATTCCTGTATGGAATGGATTAACAGATATATTCCATCCTACTCAAATTCTATCAGACCTATTTACAATGAGTGAAATTCATCCTAATACTCCGTTAAATAAGATTAAATGTGCATATGTTGGTGATGCTCAAAATAATATCGCTAACTCATTGTTAGAGGCAGCGTTTATATTAAATTTAAAACTTAATATCGTAGCTCCAAAATCATGTTGGCCTAAAAAAAATATTATCTTTACAAGAACTGAAAAATTAAATACAAAAAAAAATATTTTATATACCGATGATATTAAAAAAGGAATAAAAAATGTCGATTTTATTTATACAGATGTATGGATCTCGATGGGCGAAAAAAAAATTGAGTGGAAAAAAAAAATAAAAGAATTATTCCCCTACCAGGTTAATAAGACTATGCTTGAAATGACCAATAATCCAAATGTAAAAGTATTACATTGCTTACCAGCATTACATGATAAAAAATCTACTATAGGATTAAAGATCCATAATCAATTTAATTTAAAAAATGGATTAGAAATTACAGATGATATATTTTATTCTAATAAATCTATAATATTACAGCAATCTGAAAATAAGATGCATACACTAAAAGCCTTACTAGTATCATGTTTATCAAAAAAAAAATTTTTTTAAAACTAAAAAAAATACATTCTAATTATTTCAATAATTTATTAAAAATAAGAATATTTAATATACAAAAAATTATAAATATTCAAAAAAAAGGAAAATATATCTTATGTTTAAAAAAAAAAATACTGTCAGAAAATTATTTGGACCATATTCCCCGATTATAAAAACAGATAATTTATTTTTTCTTTCTGGACAAATTCCAGTAAATGCAACAACAGGTATAATACCACAAGGCGTTAATGAACAAACTACATTGATATTAGAAAATATTTATATTTTATTAAAAAAAAACAAACTAAAATTAAAAAATATTGTCAAAATAACTATTTTTACTACTAAAATGGATAAATTAAATGAAATTAATTTATCCTATAAAAAATTTTTTAAAAAAAATAATATCAGGTATCCAGCAAGATCTTGCATCGGTGTATCACAATTACCAAAAAACGTAGCAATTGAAATAGAAGCAGTAGCATCACTATCTGTCGAATAAAATATTTATATGCCACTCAGTGGCATAAAGTTACAAAACTTCTTAATCATAAGGTAATATTAAATTTTATTTTTTTTATAATTATTTCTCTTCAAATGTGTTTTGTAAATTCTATTTTCAAATGATAGTTTATTATCTGTAAATAATTTAATATTAATAGGTTTGTTTAAGATGCGGGTACGTAATAAACGAATTAATATACGTTTCGAATGATTTTTTGGTAATTCTACAGTAGAATAATGAGGAAATAATCTAATATTTCCAATTAATCGACTACTGATATCACCCTCATTAGCAATTGCACCAACAATATGTCGAACTTCTACACCATCATTTCGACCAACATCTATACGAAAAACTAAAATATTTTCTATTTTTTTTCGATCATCATTATTACGTCCACGACGTATAAAAGAATTTTTCTTATAGGTGTATTTTTTTTTGCAATTAATTGAATATAAATTATTTCTTTTAAAAGATAATGATGGATATCTTTTGTCAGGACGAATAATTAATGGTCGTTCTCCTTGAGCTAATTTTAATAAAGCTGCTGAGAGATTCTCAAAGTTTGAATTATCATTCAAATTTAATTTATTTAATAATAACTTATATTCATTTAAGTCCGGACTATTTAAGTTTTTCTGAACTTTTTCTGAAAAATTCTTTAATCTACGTTCCATTAATAACTCTGATTTTGGTAACTCAATTTCTACGATAGATTGTTTAATAGTTCTTTCAATATTTTGCAATAACCTACGCTCACGGTATTCAACAAACAATAAAGCACGACCAGTTCTCCCAGCTCTCCCCGTTCTACCAATACGATGAACATAAGATTCAGCGTCCATAGGAATATCATAATTAATTACAAGACTAATTCGATCTACATCTAACCCCCGAGCAGCAACATCGGTAGCAATTAAAATATCTAATCTTCCGTTTTTTAATCGATCTAAAGTTTGTTCACGCAATAATTGATTCATATCACCATTTAAAGCCGCGCTGTTATAACCATTTTTTTCTAAAGCTTCTGAAACTTCTAAAGTTGCACTTTTTGTTCTAACAAAAATAATTGTTGCAGAAAAATCCTCTACTTCCAAAAATCTAATTAAAGCATCAGTTTTTTTACCGCGAACTATCCAATAACTTTGCTGTATATCAGGTTTTGTCATTCCTGTAGACTGTATTTTTATCTCCTTTGGAGCTAGCATAAATTGCCTAGATATTCGTAAAATAGCATTTGGCATAGTAGCTGAAAATAATGCTGTTTGATGTTTTTTGGGGATTTTTGACATAATATTTTCTACATCTTCTATAAAACCCATTCGTAACATTTCATCAGCTTCATCTAATACTAAACTACGTAAATTCATTAAGCTAAGAGTCCCTCTTTTTAAGTGATCCAATAAACGACCCGGGGTTCCTACAATAATCTGAGGACCTCTCCTTAAAGATTGTAACTGAATTTCATACCGTTGACCTCCATAAATAGCTAATACAGTTATTCCGATTAGATATTTAGAAAAATCAGAAAATGCTCTGGCTACCTGAACAGCTAATTCTCGAGTAGGAGCAAGAACAAGAATTTGAGGAGACCGCAATGCAATATTAATATTATTTAATAAAGGCAATGCAAAAGCAGCAGTTTTTCCGCTACCTGTTTGAGCCATTCCTAATACATCTTGTCCTAATAATAAAGATGGAATACAAGCAGATTGTATAGGAGAAGGTTTAATATATCCTAACTCTTTCAAAGATTGAAGTAAAAAAGAATTAAGTCCAAAAACGGAAAAAGAATTATGAATTTGAGTCATGTAGAGTATGAGCCTCTTATTTTTCAAAAATGGCCAGTCTACCACACAACCCATGATGAAAATTTTTTATCTATTTTCATTAAAGAGTATAAACCGGCTAAATTAGATTTATATAAATTTTCTTTAAAAAAAAACAAAATAAATTATTTTAATAAAAACAGTTTATATTAAAATAATTAATATCTTAAAATTAATGAATAAAATTTTATTATACAATAAAAAATCTAAATAAGATAGTATCTTCCAATCATAAATATTCGTATAAAAATATATTTATATTATTATTTTTTTGATACTCTTATATCTTTCATACTTAAACGAATTCGTCCTTGTCGATCTACTTCTAAAACTTTTACATAAATAGTTTGATCAATTTTTAAATGATCAATAACTTTATCTACTCTTTTATGTGAAATTTGAGAAATATGTATTAATCCTTCTTTACCCCATCCTATAGAGACAAAAGCTCCAAAGTCTAAGATACGTGTTACTTTTCCTAAATAAATTTTTCCAATTTTAATATCTTCAGTAATTTCCTTAATTCTACGCATTGCATGTTTAGCTTTTTCACCAACTATAGCTGAAATTTTTACCACCCCATCATCTTTAATTTCAATTACAGTTCCTGTTTCTTCAGTTAATGTACGGATAATAGAACCACCTTTTCCAATTACATCTTTTATTTTTTCAGGATTAATTTTCATAGTATAGATTCTAGGAGCAAACTTAGATATGTCACTTCTAGGAATTTGTAATGTAGTTTCCATAATATCTAAAATCTTTAATCTTGCAGATTTTGCTTGATATAACGCTGATTTAATAATATCACTAGTGATACCAGAAATCTTAATGTCCATTTGTAAAGCTGTAATGCCGACCCTACTTCCTGCAACTTTAAAATCCATATCGCCTAAATGATCCTCATCTCCTAAAATATCTGACAAAATTACATATGTATCATGTTCTTTAATTAAACCCATAGCAATCCCTGCAATTGCCGATTTAATTGGAACACCTGCATCCATTAATGCTAAAGATGCACCGCATACAGAAGCCATAGAAGAAGAACCATTAGATTCTGTTATCTCTGAAACTAAACGAATTGTATATGGGAAATCTTCGATTTTTGGCATAACAGCTAAAAAACTACGCTTAGCTAATTTTCCATGACCAATTTCTCTTCGTTTAGGGGATCCTACAATTCCAATTTCTCCTACAGAGTATGGAGGAAAATTATAATGAAATAAAAAATTATCAGTTCTATCTCCTAGCAAATCATCTAAATTTTGTGCATCTCGCGATGTACCTAAAGTAGCTGACACAAGTGCTTGAGTTTCTCCTCGCGTAAACAAAGCTGAACCATGTACGCGCGGCAAAACTCCAGTCCGAACATCAATGGGTCTAATAGAATAATTTGATCGACCATCAATTCTTGCCTTACCTTGTAAAATACGACTTCTAACAATACTACGCTCTATGTAACAAATAATCTCTTCAACAGCAGAACTGTTTATATTATTATTATCATTTAGTAATTCTGAAAGAGTTTTTTGTTTAATATCGTAAAGTTTAATCAATCTTTCCTTTTTAGATAAAATATAATATGCTTTCTCAATATCTTTTCTAATCTTATCGGATACTAATTCATATAACTGTAAATCTGGTTGATATACATTAGAATAAATATTGGGAAGTTTATTTGCTTTTTTAGCAAATAAAAAAATATTCTCAATTAACGATTTTTGACTTTCGTGTCCAAATAAAATAGCATTCAGAATATTTTCTTCTGATAATATATTAGCTTCAGCCTCTACCATAAAAATATTATCTTTTGTTCCTGAAACAACTAAATCTAAAGAACTATTTTTCATAATTTCTGTAGAAGGATTTAAAACATACTGATTTTCTAATAATCCAACACGAGCTGCTCCTATTGGACCTAAAAACGGTAATCCTGATAAAGATAAAGCAGCTGACGCGCCAACAATAGAAATAATGTCTGGATTAATTTGAGGATTCACAGAAATAACAGTTGCGATAATTTGAACTTCATTTAAAAAATCTTTAGAAAATAAAGGACGTATCGGTCTATCAATTAATCGAGAAACTAAAATTTCATTTTCACTAGGCCGTCCTTCGCGACGAAAAAACCCCCCGGGTATTCGTCCAGCTGCATAAGTTCGTTCTTGATAATTTACAACTAAAGGGAAAAATTTTTGTCCGGCTTGAACTGATTCATCACTAACAATAGTGACTAATACTGTAGTATCATCCATTTTTGCTAACACTGAAGCAGTAGCTTGTCGAGCAATCACCCCCGTTTCTAAAATAATAGAATGTTGACCATACTTAAATTTATGTATAATTGGTTTTAACAAAATTCATATCCTTAAAAGAAATAAAAAATTTTTAAAAAATATTTACATTTTATGACATTATCATCTAATAAAAAATTTTTATAAAAATATTTTTTATATTTATAAAAATAAATATTAAGAAAAGAGCTGACATAGCTCTTTTCTGGATAAAAAGTATCACATTTAATTATTAAATAAAATTTTTATTATAAAATAATTATTTATATTCACTTAATGGCGTAAACCTAACTCATGAATTAATAAAAGATATTTTTTATATTTCCTTGATTTCATGTAATCTAATAATTTTCTACGACGAGAAACCATACTTAATAAACCCTTTCGCCCGCAGTGATCTTCTTTATGTTCAGAAAAATGTTTTTGTAAATAATTTATTTTTCTAGTTAATAAAGCAATTTGTACTGATGAATACCCACTATTTTTAAAATTTTTTCCATATTTTAAAATTAACTCTCGTACTACTATATCGCTTTTTAACATTAATCATACTCCACGCATATATTTTATTAAAAATAAACTTTTAAAATAGTTAATAAAATTCAACTCAATAAAATGCACTCCGGAGTCAATAATCCTAAAGCACTAAGTCGTCCAATTCCTAAAAATATATTTTTTTTACCTGTAGTTACTTGTACTAAACCAATTTTAAAACAATTTACTAGATAGATACATAATTTTTTTTTAAAATTATCAGCATCTTGACTCGTTAATTTCACTATTGGATATTCTAAAAAAAAAGAACTAATAGGTAATAAAAAAGTACTCAACATATTAAAAAGATAAAATCTATGCGTTTGGTTAATATTTTGATTTTCAATAAAATATAACTTAGTTAAATTAATTAATTGAGATGAAACATATAAACCAACCTGCAAACGACATAAGTAAATAACATGAGCTCCACATTTTAATTTTTTTCCAACATCGTCTACTAAACTTCGAATATATGTTCCTTTAGAACATACAATTGTAAATTCTAAAAAATTATCAATTAATTGAATAAAATTTAACTGATAAATAATTAAATTCCTATTTTTTCTAGGAACAGATATACCTAAACGAGCATATTTATATAAAGGAATTCCTTTATATTTTAAAGCTGAAAACATTGGCGGAGTTTGTTTTATTTCTCCAACAAAAGTCTTTAAGATTTTTTTAACATTATGAATATTTAAACACACTGATCGCTTCTTTAATATCTCTCCAGATAAATCTCCAGTTACAGTAGTTTCCCCTAATTTAACAATTACATGATATTTTTTTATTGAATTAGTTAAATATCTAGAAAATTTTGTTGCATTTCCAAATAAAATTGGTAACATACCTGTAGCTAAGGGGTCTAGAGATCCTGTATAACCTACTTTTTTAGCAAAAAAAATTCTCTTAACCTGTTGCAAAGCGCAGTTAGATGTTATACCTTTTGGTTTATCTAATAATAATATTCCATTAAAATTAAAATATTTAACATAATCCATTTATTAATCCCAAAAAAAATATATTTAAATAATTAATTAACTTGGCATATTTTTGTCAATCAATTTAGAAATAAAAATTCCATTTAAAAAAGATACGTCATGAATAAAAAATAACTTCGGAACAATTCGTAAATATATATTCTTGTTCAAGATAGAACGAATATAGCTAGAAGAACGTTGAAGAACGAATAACATAAGTTTAATTTTTTTCTTATTTTTTTCCTTTAAAAAAGTAACAAATATTTTTGCATAACTTAAATCTAAAGATAACTTTACTTCTGAGATTGTTATAAATTCATTCAATCGAGGATCTTTTAAACGTTGTTGAATAATAATAGCAATTTCTTTATGTAAATTCCGTTCTAGTTTTACTGCTCGATGACAACCCTTTAACATTATATTTCCTATTAATAATGAATATACTTCTCATTTTAAGGACATGTAAAAATTTTTAAAGTTTAATTTAATATCTTAATTAACTATTTGAATATTTGAAATAATTCAATGATATCCCCGGTACGAACATCGGTGTAATTTTTTACACCTATTCCACATTCTATTCCATTTCGAACTTCTGTTACATCTTCTTTAAAACGACGTAATGATTCTAATTCACCTTCATAGATTACAATATTATTTCTTAAAACTCGTATGGGGCAAGTTTTTTTAATAACACCTTCAATTACCATACAACCAGCAATTAATCCAAATTTTGGTGATTTAAAAACATCTCTAACTTCCGCTAAACCTATAATTTTATGATTATTTACCGGAACAACTAAACCAGATACTAATGATTTGACATCATTAATTAAATCATATATTATTGAATAATAACGGATATCTAAATTCTCCTCCTCTATAATCTTTTTTGAAGAAGAATTAGCTCGAACATTAAATCCTATAAGAACTGATGAAGTAGTGATACTTAAAGATGCATCAGTTTCTGTAATTGCCCCAACTCCAGATATAACAACATGAACTTTAATATCTTGATTCGATATTAATCGCAATGCATCTAATATTGCTTCTAAGGAACCTTGAACATCAGCTTTCAAAATAATGTTTAATTCTGATGTTTTTTTTGATTCTAAATGAGTAAATAAATCATCTATGTGAACTCTTTTATGAGATAAAAGTCGAATTTCTCTAAATTTTTTCTTTCGATATAACGATACCTCCTTAGCTTGTTTTTCACTTCGAACTACTTTTAATAAGTCACCTGCCTTCGGGACTCCAGACAAACCAAAGATTTCTACCGGAATTGAAGGTTCAACAAAAAAAATATTTTTCTGGAATTCATCTTTCAGTAATTTAATTTTTCCATACTCTAATCCGCAGATAACAACATCATTAACACGCAATGTTCCCTGATATATTAATACAGAAGCTACTGGGCCACGTTTAGAATCTAAAAAAGATTCAATTACTACCCCCGAAGCCATACGATTATAAACAGATTTTAATTCTAAAATTTCTGACTGTAATAAAATAGAAGATAGTAAATTATCAATTCCGTAACCTGTTTTTGCTGAAACTGATACAAAAATATTTTCTCCTCCAAAATTTTCAGAAATAATTGAATATTTTAATAATTCTTTTTGAATTTTATTTGTGTTAGCATCTGTTTTATCAATTTTATTAATAGCAACAATAATAGGAACTTTTGCATTTTGAGCATGTTTAATTGCCTCAATGGTTTGAGGCATAATTCCATCATCTGCAGCAATTACCAAAACAACAATATCTGTTATTCGTGTTCCACGGGCTCTCATAGAAGTAAAGGCTGCATGCCCCGGTGTATCTAAAAAAGTAACAACACCTTGCGATGTTCTTACATGATATGCCCCAATATGCTGTGTAATACCTCCTTTCTCTCGATCTACTGTTTTAGTAGATCTAATATAATCTAATAAAGATGTTTTTCCGTGATCTACATGACCCATCATGGTAACTATTGGAGGACGTATTTTTTCTATTGAATCACCTAAATCACGATCTTTCATCATAGAAATTTCTAATTCATCATCTCTGCATATCGATACTTGATGACCCATTTCTTCAGCTACTAATTGAGCTGTATCTTGATCTAAAATCTGATTTTTAGTTACAGAAACACCTAGAAGTAGTAATTCTTTTATAACCTTTGAGCTTTTAACGGCCATTTTATTAGA
Organism: Buchnera aphidicola (Cinara strobi); assembly: GCF_900560745.1. Taxonomy (NCBI): domain Bacteria; kingdom Pseudomonadati; phylum Pseudomonadota; class Gammaproteobacteria; order Enterobacterales; family Erwiniaceae; genus Buchnera; species Buchnera aphidicola. Next base: position 286,771 of record NZ_LR025085.1, read on the forward strand.
TAAATCTGAAACAGAAATCTTATTTCGTATAATAATTGGTTTGCTAAAAGCCTTTAAAGGTTTATGAAATTTCTGTTGCAAAATAGAACTCTTTTTTTTATATTCTTTAAATTTTCTATTACTACTTCCTCCAATAAATTTATCAAATCTAGAAGATGTAAATAAATTACTTTTTTTTTTATTTTTTCGAATATTTTTAGGTAAAACTATTTTTTTTTGATTTATAGAATTATTGTTAATCTGATAAACACTTTTATTATTTTTTATTTTTAATTTATCCTCTTTAATTAAAGAATTATCATCTATCTTCTTATTTTTTAATATATTATTTTTATTTAACAATTGATGAGAAGACTTTTTACTTTTTATTTTTTTTTCTAATAAGATGTTAATATAATCTTTATTTTTATTTGAAGAAGAAAAACGAGAATTAAAAGATCTAAAATCTGTAGATTTTCTATTTTTCTTTACCAATACTTTTTTTTGATCTTTTTTTGACAATTTTATTATCCTTATTTAATGTTGTTTTTAATTACAATATTAAAAATAATCTCTTTTATTTTTACAATTTCATTAATTAAATAAAAACTAGTTATTAAATAATTTTTTGTAATTATATATAGATTTAATTTAAAATAATAAAAATATTATTTTAAAAACAATATCGTCTAAAATAGACGTTTTATTTATAAATAAATAGTTATTACTAATAAATTTTATTTTTTTTTCTAACACATATTAAAAAAATTCTCTAAAAATTCTTTTATACTGTTTAAGATTTTAATAATGATATCTGTTATGTTTCTCATATTTTACTCTAATTTATTTAGTATCATTAAACCAACAAATATTGCGAGCTTCCATAATTAATTTCCCTGCTTGAGTAGACGTTAGTATAGAAATATCATTTAAATCTTCAATACTCTGTTCAGCAAGATGTTCTAAGGTATATATTTTTTTTTCTATTAATTTTTGAAGTAACTCTTCATCAATATTTTTTAAATGAGATAATTCAGAATCTAAATAATTTTTTCGAAATATTTGTACTGATTTTTCTTGATGATCTTTCAAAATAAATATAGCTTTTTTTTGTATGTTAATAATTAAATCTGTATTCATTCCTCTTACAGATAATAGTTGTGTTAATGAAGCATCTGCAATAGATTGAATAGAAGAAAATCCTGAATGTATTAATAATGAAATATCTTCCTCTTTTAGATTAAACTTTTTCTTAAAAATATAAAATAAATTATTTTTTCCTAATTTTTTATTTTGTAATAAAGAATCAGATGTCATGACATTTAATTCCCAACCAGTTAATTGTGATGCTAACCGAACATTTTGTCCATTTCTGCCAATTGCTTGAGCTAAGTTACATGATTCAACAGCCACGTTAATTGTATGATTACAATTATCTAGAACAATTGATGAAACTTCAGCTGGAGCCATAGAATTAATTACAAATTTTTCTGGATTTTTATCCCACAAAATAATATCAATACGCTCTCCACATAGTTCATTAGAAACAGCTTGAACACGCGCTCCTCTCATTCCTACGCAAGCACCAACTGGATCAATTCTACCATCGTATGTAGTGACTGCTATTTTTGATCTTGATCCTGGATCACGAGCAATAGCTTTAATTTCTATTAAATTTTCTCCAATTTCAGGAACTTCGATTCGAAATAGTTCAATTAACATATCTGATTTAGATCGACTAATAAACAATTGAGATCCTTTTTTTTCACTAGAAATATTATATAATATACCTCGAACTCTATCATTCACCCTAAAATTTTCTCTAGGAAGCATGTCCTCGCGCATTATGATACCTTCTAAACTACTTCCAACATCTAAAATAACAGATTCTCTATTAATTTTTTTAACAATACCTACAACAATTCGACCTTTTTTCTGATAAAATTGATGAATCAGCATTTCGCGTTCAGCTTCTCTAACTTTTTGTATAATAACCTGCTTTGCTATTTGAGTAGCAATACGATCAAAAGTAACAGAATCAATACGATCTTCTATATAATCATATAATTGTATATTACTATTTTCAAAACGAGCAGCTTCTAATGTAATTTCCTTGGTTGGATTAGAAACAATATTTACCACTAACCATCTACGATATGTATTAAAGCTTCCGTCGCTTCGATTAATACATACTCTAATATTAATATCTTGATTATATTTTTTTTTAGTTGCAATTGCCAAAGCACTTTCTAATGCTTCAAAAATTTTTTCTCTCGGAATAGATTTTTCATGCGAAACAGCATCTACTACAGATAATATTTCTTTGTTCATATCAGTTATCCTTAAATTAAAATGGATATACTCAACCAAATAAAAAATTTTTTCAAAAAAAATTTTATTAATTAACAAAAAAAATATTTTTAAATAGAAAATTAATTTTTTTAAAATATTAAATATTTTATTATAAATATTATTAAATAATACGATATATTTATAAATATGTTATAACAAAAAACCCCGAAAATTTCGGGGTTGAAATATTAAATCACTGTTTTGATGCTTATACAGGTATATAAAAAAATCAAAAAAAAGAAAGAAAAAAATAAATATAGTATCCTACCGAAGACGGGATTTGAACCCGTATACTTATTAAAATTAAGTACTGCCTCCTCAAGACAGTGTGTCTACCTATTCCACCACTTCGGTAAAGCTATATTATATTTGCTCTATAATCAATAGTATAATCAATTAATTAAAATAATTAAATAAAAAAAAACTATAAAAATAAAATTATTATACTAAAAATTATACGTTCCAATTAAAAACAGTAAGATTACTATATTTGCATAAAATAATACTCATTATAAATAAAAAAATTAAAAGAAAAAATATTGTATACGTAATCACATCACTTTTCGAATTTTCAGTAAATAACTGAGAAGAATAGTCACTTGTTGTAGTTGATAAATCATTACCTATATTAGATTGAAATATAATTATAACAATTAATAATAAAGATATAGAAATAAAAACTGTTAATAAAAAAAAATACATGGCTGGCACCGTATATTATACTAAGTTATAAATACAGCAAATTAAAAATTAATTTTATATAAACTATTAATACCATTAAAAAACAAAATAAAACATATATAAATCTTATATATATGATAAGAAAAGTATATACTAATTAAAATAGTATATAAATACCATTTAAATACATCTTAAAATAAATAAATTTTCTTGTTTATCTTTATTATATAAAATAGTAAGTTTTACATTTTTTTATTTTTAAGTATAAATTAAATAATATAAATAATAATAAAAGATTTTTATAAAAATTAATTAAACGCCAATGATACCTATCATATAAAATATAGATATCATTGATTAATAATCGTATAACATTGATAATAATAAATATTTTTAAATAATTTTATAATCCTTATAAAATATAACTAATCATTTTTAATATCATACAAACTTTAATTATAAAATCATAAATATTCTCTTTACAAATCAAGATTATTAAAAGGACTATTTAATTATTATCCCATCCTTCAGGATCACGAACTTTTTTTCTAGACATTAAGTCATCAATTTGAGAAGAATCAATAGTTTCGTATTTAATTAAAGCATCTTTCATTGCATTTAAAATATCAATATTATCAAGTAAAATACTTTTTGCACGTTGGTAATTGATTTCAATTAATGATTTTATCTCTTCATCAATAATCCGAGCAGTTTCATTTGAAATATATTTTGATTTAGAAAAAGATTTTCCTAAAAAAACTTCATTACCATTTTCAGTATATAATATTGGGCCTAATTTTTCAGAAAAACCCCACTTTGTAACCATTCTTCTAGCTAAGTCAGTAGCTACTTTTATATCATTACATGCTCCAGTAGATACTTGTTCATATCCATAGATAATTTCTTCAGCTAATCTTCCACCATAAAGTACTGAAATCTGACTTTCTAATTTTTCACGATTTAAATTAAATATATCATTAGTAGGTAAAAATAAAGTAACCCCTAAAGACTGTCCTCTAGGAATGATGGTTGCTTTGTGGACAGGATCATGATCTGGGACTAACCTACCAACAATCACATGACCAGATTCATGATATGCAATAGATTCTTTTTGTTTTTCTGTCATTACAACGGACGTTCTCTCGGAACCCATAATAATTTTATCTTTAGAATTTTCAAAATCTAACATAGATACTACTTTTTTTCCACAACGAGCAGCTAAAAGAGCTGATTCATTTACTAAATTAGCTAAATCAGCACCAGAAAAACCCGGCGTACCTCTAGCAAGTATAATTGGAATTACATCAGAAGAAATTGGAACTTTACGCATATGAATCTTTAAAATTTCTTCTCGACCTTTAATATCAGGAAGTGGGACTACAATTTGTCTATCAAACCTCCCTGGACGTAATAAGGCAGGGTCTAGTACATCGGGCCGATTAGTTGCTGCAATTAAAATTATTCCTTTATTTCCTTCAAATCCGTCCATTTCAACTAAAATTTGATTAAGAGTTTGTTCACGTTCATCGTTACCTCCTCCTAAACCAACTCCCCTTTGACGACCTACTGCATCAATTTCATCAATAAAAATTATACAAGGAGCATTTTTTCTAGCATTTCTAAACATATTCCTTACACGAGATGCACCTACACCTACAAATATTTCAACAAAATCAGAACCAGAAATTGTAAAAAATGGAACATTAGCTTCACCGGCTATTGCTTTAGCTAACAGCGTCTTTCCTGTCCCAGGGGGACCTACCAGTAATATTCCCTTAGGAATTTTTCCTCCTAATTTTTTAAATCTTTTTGGTTTTTTTAAATATTCTACTAATTCAGACATCTCTTCCTTGGCTTCCTTGCAACCAGCTACATCTAAAAAAGTGGTTTTAATATTATTTTTAAACAACATTTTAGCTTTACTTTTTCCAAATAAAGATAAATTTTTACCATTACCATTTTGAATTTTTATGATAAAAAAAATAAACGCGACCTCTAAAATATATACTGGAGACCAGGAAGTAAAAAAAGAAATAAAAATACTATGCTCTTCTGAAATAGCGCCGGTAACCTTAATATTTTTCTTTACTAACGTATCTATCAACCGAGGATCTTTAATAGGAAGATAAATTGTATATTGTGTCATATCTTTTCTAGTTACAACTACTTTTCTTCCGCTAATATAGGTATCACGAATTTTATTTTGATTCACTTCTTTTAAAAAAGAAGAATAATTGACTTGATTTTTATTAATGTTATAAATATTTAAATCTTGAAGTGATGTAGCTAATATAACGGTGATAAAAAACCAAAAAATCAAATTTTTAATCATATTATTCAAAAAAACAACCTCTCTTTACATTTTTTTTTCAAGTAAAAAATAATTATATTTTACATCTGCTAGCTATAATATATACTTCTCGAGAATTATCCCGCGAAGAACGCGGTTTATAAATTTTTACCAACGAAAATAGATCATATATCTTACTTATGTATTCATCAAAACCATAACCTTGAAATAATTTAATTATTAAATACCCTGTTTTTGATAAAACTTGAATAGAAATATCTAACACAATATCGCTTAATTTAAACATATTCATATTATCTACAATAGAACAACCACTAATATTAGGCGACATATCAGACATCACTACATTCCAAGAATATTTTTTAATAATTAAAAAAAATTTTTTTAGAGTATCAGTTTGAGTGATATCACCATGAAAAAAAATTACACCATCTAAAGCACGCATAGGAGAAATATCACATGCAAGAATTATTCCTAATTTTCCAATTTTCTGACGAACATATTCAGACCAACCGCCAGGATTTGATCCTAAGTCAATAACATTCATGTTTTTTTTAAAAACTTTCTCTAATTCATTAATTTCCTTTAATTTAAACCAAGCCCTAGATCTTAAATTTTTTCTATTTCTTTCTTTGATGTACGGGTCTTTAAAATATCGCTGTAACCAGCTTTTTGAGCTATTTATTTTTTTTCTAAATATCATAAGATTAATTAACATTAAAAAATATAAAAATATTGTAAATTTTATATTGATAATATTTAAACAAAATATTTCTTAAAAGTATGTCATATAATAAAACTATTGAGTTACTAAGAGGTTTATCTATATATTTCAATAAACATAACTTTAAAATTCATATAATCTATTTAAAAAATATAATCTTAAATATATTCAATTTTTTTAATTAAATATTTCACTAAACCTTTAGGAGTTTTAACTAATATCATATCATGTTCTTTTTTTCCAATTAACGCTCTAGACATAGGAGAATGAATAGAAATAGAAAATTCTTTACAATTAGCTTCATCATCACCTACAATAGTATATACAAAAATATTATTTGTACATATTTGTAAGATTGTTACTGTAGATCCAAAAATAACAACTCCCTTAAATGGTATTTTTGTAACATCAATAATTTGAGCATATAATAATTTTTTTTCAATTTCACATATCCTGTTTTCACAAAACCCTTGCTCTTCACGAGCTGCATGATACTCTGCATTTTCCTTTAAATCTCCTAATTGACGAGCACTAGCAATTGCCTGCACAATACTAGGTCTTGTCTTATTTTTTAATTTTTTTAATTCAGATTTTAATTTATTAAAACCTCGTAATGTCATTGGAACTTTATTTAACAATCTCTGAGCTCCTTTATTCTAGAAAAAAGAAAAATTAATTTTCTATTAATTTTGTTAATTATATTAACGATTGTGAACAATACAGCTCAAAATAAAATATAAATGATATATAACTATATACTATGTTAAAATATATAATATAATACATCATATAATTTATACATATATATTATTTTATTAATTAAAGAAGTAATATTAATATATTAAATATATATATAATTTTAATTTTAAAATAAAAATTGTTTTAAATAACATCATTTAGTAAATTTAAAATTCTAATTTAAAAAAATAACTTAGTTATTTTAATGTACACGATCATAACTAAAATAATATTACATATTAACTAAAAATATTTTTTTTTCATTTATTTATTTATTTTGTAAAAATAAAAGGTCAGTCATATGAATATTGAAAAAATCAAAAAATTAATTAAGAAAAAATTCAATTTAAATAAAGTATTAATCATTAAAAATGAAAAAAATATAATTATTTCAGCTATAGGAGATTTTTTTTTAGGAATGAACTCATTTGAAAGACAAAAAAATATTTATAAAATCTTACTACCCTTTTTTTTAAAAAAAACAATCCATGCAATTAAAATACATGCATATACACAAAAAGAATGGAAAAATAAAAAAGTTACATTAATCTAGAATAGATATAACACATATATGATTAAAATAAAGAAAATGTATTTAAAAAAAAGATATTATATACAAGATCAATAAATCTGTTTTATAAACATCAGTTATTTTTAAAATATCAATTTTTTAAAGTTATTTAACTATCATTAAACATTACATACATATCTCAATAAAAATTTAACATCTGATAAATAATTATTATATTATATAATATAAAATCTTATTAATAATAAAATCTGCAAATACTATATATGTTCATAATAAAAATTATCTTTATATAAAATATTCTATGCATACTCATATATGAATATATTGTATTTTTGATAAAATTAGTTAATAAAATTAAAGATAGAAAAAAATTTAAAATATATATTTTAAAAATAAAACTTTATAAAACCAATTCTGATAAAATAATTGCACCCATTTCATTAAAAAAGTATAATAGTATTATATAAAATATATATAAAAAATTTTGTTTTTATAAATATAAAAATATTAATAATTCTATTAATAGATCTTTTAAACTCCAAAATATTTTGAGAAATATACTATGTATACTGTATTTTTAGATAGAAATAAACAATACAAAGCAACATTAGGAAAAATAATTAGATTAGAAAAAATTAACGCTAAAATAGGAGAAAAAATAATTTTTCAAAAAATAATATTATCATCTAATAATGGAAAAATTTCCATTGGGAAACCAGTACTAGAAAATTTTCTTGTAGAAGGATTAATATACAAACATGGAAAAACAAAAAAAATAAAAATTATAAAATTTAATCGTCGTAAACATTATCAAAAAACTTTAGGTCATAGACAAGATTATACAGATATAGTTATAAAAAATATAATATATCCTCTAAAATAATAAATTAAAAGGAAAAAAAATGGCACATAAAAAAGCTGGTGGTTCTTCTAGAAACGGAAGAGATTCTCATTCAAAAAGGTTAGGAGTAAAAAAATATGGAGGAGAAAAAGTTTTTCCAGGAAATATTTTAATTAAACAAAGAGGAACAAAATTTCATCCTGGTAATAATGTAAAATGTGGAAAAGATTATACTTTGTTTGCTATTTCTACCGGAACAGTAAAATTTAAAAAAAAAGGTTTACTAAATAAGATTTTTGTTAATGTAATTAGTAATAAAAAATAAAGAATTTATTCTAACCATGATTTATTGTTAAAAACAACGATATATATCGTTTTACAAATATATTAAAAAAGAAGAAAAAATGAAATTTATTGATTTAGCTACAATTCATGTATCTGCTGGTCGAGGGGGGGATGGATGTATAAGTTTCAGAAGAGAAAAATTTATTCCAAAAGGGGGTCCAGATGGAGGAAATGGAGGTGATGGAGGTGATGTTTGGATCATAGCTGATTTAAATATAAATTCGTTAACAGATTATAGAATAAAAAAAATATTTCATGCTCAGAATGGGAAAAATGGATCAGGATCTAATAGCTCTGGAAAAAAAGGAAAGGATTTTTTTGTGCGAGTACCAATAGGTACTAGAATTACAAATTCTGAATCACATGAAATAATAGCTGATATTACTCAAAAAAATCAAAAAATCTTGATAGCAAAAGGTGGAAAACATGGATCTGGGAACTCAAAATTTAAATCATCTATTAACCAAACGCCAAGAAAAAAAACCAATGGAAAATTTGGAGAATATAAAATTCTTAGATTAGAGTTAATATTAATAGCAGATGTTGGAACGCTAGGTTTACCTAATTCCGGTAAATCTACTCTAACTAGCTCAGTGTCCAATGCAAAAACTAATATAAAAAACTATCCTTTTAGTACAATACATCCAGTATTAGGAACAGTTAAAATCAAAAAAAAAGATTTTATTATCGCTGATATACCAGGACTAATAAAAGGAGCAGCATCTGGAATAGGATTAGGAATAAATTTTTTAAAACATTTATCTCGTTGTAGATTATTATTACATGTAATAGACATTACAAAAATAAAAAAAAAAAATATTAATAAAATGAGATATATTTTATTAAAAGAATTAAAAAAATTTAATCAATCTTTATTTAATAAACCTCGCTGGTTAATTTTTAATAAAATTGATTTATTAACAAAAAAAAATTTTTCTAAAACATTAATTTATATAAAAAAAAAAATATCAAATCATCAGAAATGTTATTTTATTTCAGCTCAAAAAAAAATTGGGGTAAAAAAATTATCTCAAGATATCGCTCAGTATTTATATTCAAAGTAAATAAAAATTAAAATAAAAAGATACTGTCACTAATTAATTAGATGATAATATTTAAAATATTAAAAAATATAAAAATATTTCTTATATAAAGAAACCCGGATGATTGGAAACCGGGATTCTCACGTTGTAAAATCTTATCTTTTAGAAAATTGAGGTTTTTTTCTAGATTTACGAAGACCGAATTTTTTACGTTCTACTTTTCTTGAATCACGAGTAACAAAACCTTCTTTTCGTAAACTTTCCCGTAACGTACTATCATATTCTATTAATGCTCGAGTTATTCCTTGACGGATAGCCCCTGCTTGACTAGATATCCCTCCTCCCTTAACTGTAATATAAAAATCAAAAAAAAATAACATCTTTATCGTATTTAGTGGTTGCTGAACAATCATATACGATGTTTTTCTTCCAAAATACTCTTTTAAAGGACGTTTATTGACAATAATGTTTCCTTCTCCTTTTCGTAAAAAAACACGAGCAGAAGAACTTTTACGACGACCAGTACCATAATTAATGTATACAGACATAAATAGTATTAACCTTTTTTATTCATATATTTTAAATATCTAAAAAAACGGGTTTTTGTGCTGTTAAATTATGTTCATTTGATGGAAATACCTTTAATTTTTTCAAAATTAATCGACCAAGAGAACCTTTAGGTAGCATGCCTTTTACTGCTTTAGTAATTATACGTTCTGGATAATTTAACATCATATGTTGAAAAGTATATTTTTTTATCCCTCCTACATATCCTGTATGATGATAATAAAATTTATTAATTTCCTTTTTTCCAGTAACAATTATTTTCGATGCATTTATAACTATGATATAATCACCAATATCAATATGAGGGGTATATTCTGGTTTATGTTTCCCACGTAATCGTGTTGCTATTTCTGTTGCAAAACGACCTAAAATTTTATTTGTTCCGTCAACCAAATACCAAAATTTAGAAATTTTATTTACATTAGCTGAAAAACTTTTCATAATAAATGATCCAATATATGGTTATATCAAGAAAAATATTCTTAATTATTAAAATGTGAAAAATTATTTTATTTATTCAAAAATTAATTTCATATTAAAAACAATATACATAGTATATAATACTTGATATTAAAAATTAAATCTCGGTGTTAATTAAATGAATAAAAAAAAAATATTATACTTATTAAGAAGCAAAATAAATAAAATTGATTATAAAATAATAAAATTATTATCAAGTCGAGAATCTATATCTTTAGATATTTTAAGATATAAAATATTTCATAAATTTAATGTACGTGATAAAACTCGTGAAATAGAATTATTTAAAAATTTAAAAAAATATAGTGAAATCAATAAAATCGATCCATTATTTATAGAACAGTTATTTAATCTGATTGTTAAAAATTCTATCAAAATTCAGGAATTTAATAAAAAAAAAATAATTTTAAATCAAAAAGAATATCACTGCGCATATTTAGGGCCCATCGGTTCTTATTCATACATAGCTTATAATTCCTTTATTAAAAAACATAAAAAAAACTTTTTAGCAAATGAATATCCTAATTTTTCATCAATTATCCATGCTATAAATAATAATGACTGTCAATTTGCGTTACTACCTCTTGAAAATAGCATATCAGGTATTATTCCTGAAGTATATGATATACTAAAAGAACAAGACAAAATATACATTATTGGAGAAACATATCTAAAAATTCAGCATCAATTATTATCTATTAAAAAATGTTTTTTTTGTGATATTGAAAATATATATAGCCACACACAACCCTTTAAACAATGTAGTATTTTTTTAGAAAAATTTCCAGAATGGAAAAAACATTATTTTAACAGCACTTCTGAAGCAATGAAACGTTTATCTTTAGAAAGAAAAAAAAACACAGTCGTAATTGGAAACTCAATTGGGGGATCTTTTTATAATTTAAAAAAAATAGCTATAAATTTATCTAATAAAAAAAATAATGTAACAAGATTTATACTGATATCTAAAAAACAAAAAAAAAATTTAAATAATGTTTCAACTAAAATAACTATGCTACTAAAAATTAGTGATAGTAAAAAAAATCATCAAGAAATATTAAAAATATTTAAAAACATGAATATTAATCTGATAAAAATGATCCATCAGAAATATGAAAAAAATAAAAAAAACAAAATATATTTTACAGAAATTCAAGGAAACATATTTTCCCAGATCATCAAAGATACATTGCATCGAATAAAAAAATATGCAGAAAAAATAAAAATACTTGGTTGTTATGCAATAGAAAAATATAATAATCCCCTCAATAAGATAGAAGAATAAATATATATACTAAATAATACGTGTAAAAATTATGTATCGCAAATAATATTACTGATAAAGGTATTTAATTAAATTGATGTTTAATAACTTAACAAAAAAAATTTCTGATATTTTTGAAAAAATCTCATATCAGGGATACTTAAAAAAAAAAACCATTAAAGAAACTTTAAATCAAGTAAAAATAGCGTTATTAGAAGCAGACGTTTCTTTAATAGTAATTAAAAAATTTCTTAAACAAATTAAAATAAAAATTTCTAACAGTCATATCAATAAAAATTTTAGCCCAAGTCAAAATTTAATAAAAATTGTTCTAAAAGAACTAATTAAAATTATGGGGGAAAAACATAATCCCTTAAATTTATTACCTAATAAATTAACTATCTGTACTATTATAGGTCAGCAAGGAGCTGGGAAAACAACAAGTGTAGGAAAATTAGCTTATCTGTTAGCAGAAAAATATAAAAAAAAAGTATTAGTTGTTTCTATAGACATCTACCGACCAGCAGCTATTCTTCAATTAAAAAAACTAATTCTACAAACAAAAGCAATATTTTTTCCATCGCAAGTCACTCAAAAAACTATTAAAATAGCAGAAATGGCTGTTAAAGAAGCAAAAAAAAAGAATTATGATGTATTATTAATTGATACTGCTGGACGATTGCATACAGATCAATTAAAAATAAAAGAATTAAAAAAAATACAAAATCATATAAAACCAGAAGAAACATTATTTGTTGTAGATTCTATGATTGGACAGGATGCTGTACATAGCATCAAAAAATTTAATAAAAAATTTAAATTATCAGGAATTATTTTAACTAAACTAGATAGTGATACTAGAGGAGGAGTCGCTTTATCTATTAGAGAACTTACAAATCAGCCTATCAAATATATAGGAACCGGAGAAAAAATTTATGATTTACAAATTTTTCATCCAAAAAGGATTGCAAAAAGAATTTTAGGGATGGGGGATGTGCTATCTTTAATAAAAGATATAAAAAATAAAATAAAAGATAAAGAATTATATAAATTAACAAAAACTACTAAAAAAGGAAATAATTTTAATTTAAATGATTTTTTAACACAAATAAAACAAATAAAAAAAATAGGAAGCATTAATACATTAATTAAAAAATTACCAAAAAATATAATCCCCTCTAATCTGATCTTGAATGATATAAACGAAACATCATTTATTAAAATCGAAGCTATGATTAACTCTATGACAGAAAAAGAAAAAAAATTCCCCTCTATTATAAAAGCTTCTAGAAAAATAAGAATATCCAATGGTTCAGGGAATACAATACAGGATATAAATAATTACTTAAAAAAATTTGAACAAATGAAACGAA